>DVKW01000230.1 GCA_018715855.1 Candidatus Galligastranaerophilus intestinigallinarum | reverse complement strand
TCACCTTTCGGTAAAGACAGATGATTTTAAAAGGCTTGTTGGTATGAGTAAAATATCATTGTTTTTAATGTGCGATTAAATTTAAACACAACAAAATGTTCAATTTGTTGTATTTTAGTAAAAAGCATTGATATTATTGGATGAAAGGAAATGAAAAATATAAAAAATAATAAAAAACCAAGCCTTGAACAAAGGTTAAAATAATGATAATATAAGGTTGTAGAACTTGAATGCAACATAATGAACATTATGGGGCATTTTTTATGGGTAAAAATAGAATAAAAAAAGCCCCGTTTAAGGGGCAAATGAAAAGATAGTAAATGCAAATAAAATTTGCATTTAATGAGAAAATTTATTTTTTAGCCTGTGCTTGATACATAGCTCTTTGCGCTGCTACGCCATATGGAATTGCTTCTTTATCGGTTATCATAATGGTAAATACGTCAGACAGCTTTAAACCCAAAGGGTCAGAATATTTATATTTGTTATAAGCCATGCAATTATAATCTTTGCAGTTAACGTTTGTCGGGGTGGGTTTTCTGTCACCATTTACATCAACAGCAATTAGACAAGGCGGTTTAGTTGTTGAACTTGTGTTATTTGCCAAACCATAGCTTCCACAGCCGCCACAACCCGGGTAAGTTGGATTTGATGTATATACATTTGTGCAGAGCTGCACATTAGGATTTTCATATAAATAATGAACAAAATGATAAGCCCAGCCTGTAAAAAATTCAAATCTCATACCATCCGTTGTATAAAAGGCACCATTAGTTGCAGGAAAATTATCATCGGGCTGTTTAACATAATATTTATCTGTCATAGATGCAACAGATTCCATCACAGCCATATGTTTCATCATATAACCAAATAAATTTGAATTATCATAAGGCGTTTCCCCATCTATTGCCATATTCATAGTAATTGCAGAATTTAGCACAGAAACTGCTTTTCTTAATCCTGTTTTAAATTCTTGTTGTTGAGTGTTACTGATTACAGATGGAATTGTTAAAGCTGCAACAACACCGATTATGGCAAGAGTAATTAATACCTCTGCCAAGGTAAATGCTTTTTTCATTATTTAATTATCCTTTCATTTTTTTTCACCAAAATGAGATATTTTGGTGAAAAATGTCGATGATCCAAACAAGAGAAAGAAAAAAGCCGATAAAAAATTAAAAAACAAACACAAGTTTTGTGGTTGAACTCAAGATAAAATAATGATATGATAATTGTTAAGAGAATTATGCACCAAAATATCTCATTTTGGTGCATTTTTTATGCAAACAAAAAGCGCCGTTAAAGGCGCTTTTAATATATTAAATAAGCCTATGCTATATCTTCTGCTTTATGCTCATCTGTTTTAATTGTCGGAAGTTTTATGATTTCAGCTACGTTGCATTTTTTTCTGACTAAATCTGCAGTAACAGTAAATGTCTTAATGTCAGAATTAGATGGAACATCATACATAACATCAATCATTATTTCTTCAACAATAGACCTTAGAGCACGGGCGCCTGTTTTTCTTTTTAGCGCTTCTTGAGCAATTAATTCGATAGCATCATCATCAAATTTAAGGTCAACATTATCCATTTTCATTAAGCATTGATATTGCTTAATAATTGCGTTTTTAGGCCCTGTTAAAATCATTTTTAAAGTTTTTTCATCCAACGGGTCTAAAACTGTATAAACAGGAATACGGCCGATAAATTCAGGAATTAAACCAAATTTCAAAAGGTCATCAGGCTGCAATTTTTTAAGTAATCTTTGAGCTTGAAGCTCTTTTTCCTTTTGGCTTACAGGTTTTGAACCAAAACCAACCGCCATGCCATCGCCGCATCTGTGTTCAACAATTTTTTCCAAACCGACAAAAGCACCGCCAACGATAAACAGAATGTTTGATGTATCAATTTGAATAAATTCTTGATGCGGGTGCTTTCTGCCACCTTGGGGCGGAACATTTGCAACCGTTCCTTCAATCATTTTTAACAATGCTTGTTGAACGCCTTCGCCCGAAACATCTCTTGTAATTGAAGGGTTTTCAGACTTTCTTGCAATTTTATCAATTTCATCAATATAGATTATGCCACGCTCTGCTTTTTGTGCATTATAATCTGCAGCTTGATAAAGCCTTAATAAAATGTTTTCAACATCATCGCCAACATAGCCAGCTTCTGTTAAAGTGGTAGCATCTGCAACGGCAAAAGGAACATTTAACATTTTAGCTAAAGTTTGAGCTAATAAAGTTTTACCTGAACCTGTTGGCCCAACTAAAAGAATGTTAGATTTTTGAATTTCAACATCATTTTTGTCTTTTTCTGCTGATGCGTTATGCGCAATTCTTTTATAGTGGTTGTAAACTGCAACCGCTAAAACTTTTTTGGCATCATCTTGGCCAACTATGTGTTCATCTAAAAAAGCCTTGATTTCTTGAGGTTTTGGAACAGATTCCACACCTTGTTCAATATCTGAAACTTTTTCTTCTTGTTTTACGTTAAATAATTCTTCATCTAAAATTTCGTTGCAAAGTTCAATGCATTCATCACAAATGCAAACATCAGGCCCTGCAATCAATTTTTTTACTTGATCTTGGGTTTTGCCGCAAAACGAACATTTTAAATTCGGATCATCTGATTTTGGCATTATAATTTGCTCCTATTTTTAAACACTTTCTTTGGTAATAATTTTATCAATCATACCGTATTCAAGTGCTTCTTCCGGGGTCATGATATAGTCTCTGTCTGTGTCTTTTTCAATCTTTTTAATAGATTGTCCTGTATTTTGAGCTAAAATTTCATTTAATGATTTTTTAATTCTGATAATTTCAGCAGCTTGAATTTCAATATCTGTCGCCTGGCCTTGAGCACCACCTAACGGTTGGTGAATTAAAACTCTTGAATGCGGAAGCGCAAGCCTTTTGCCTTTTGTGCCTGATGACAAGAGGAAAGCACCCATTGAAGCAGCTTGGCCTAAGCAAATTGTTGAAACATCAGATCTAATGTGTTGCATTGTATCATATATTGCAAAACCTGCAGTAACAGAACCCCCTGGGGAATTTATGTATAACATAATGTCTTTTTCGGGGTTTTCTGAATCCAACAACAAAAGTTGTGCAACAACAAGGTTTGCAACCATATCATCTATTGGAGTTCCCAAGAAAATAATTCTTTCTCTTAAAAGCCTTGAAAATATATCAAAAGACCTTTCGCCCCTTGATGACTGTTCAATTACAACCGGTACAAAACTCATTTATAAATTCCTTTCATAATACTTATTATACTTATTTTGCAACAAAAGTGTTATTGTTCATCAAGATATCATTCACTTTCTTGATTGCTGCTTGTTGAGTAATTGCAGTAAAGAAACGTTGATTTTTAGTAACTTCTTTCAAGATTTCTTGCGGAGTTGTTCTGTATGTTTGGGCAATTTGAGAAACTTGTTCAACAATATCGCCTTGTTCAATTTTAATACCTTCGGTTTTTGCAATTTTTTCAATAATTAAAGAGTTTTTAATTCTTCTAACTGCTTCTTCTCTTGCTTGTTTTTCAATGTCTTCTCTATCTTGAGATTCCATAATTTTGTTCCAATCTTGGCCTCTTGCTTCTGCAGCTTGTCTTGTTTCACCAAAAACAGCTTCGATTTCTCTTTGAATCATTGAATCTTGAATATCAATTTTTGCTTCATC
>DVKW01000229.1 GCA_018715855.1 Candidatus Galligastranaerophilus intestinigallinarum | reverse complement strand
TAACCATGCCCCCCTTAATTGTTAGCTAAATTCATTTTTAAAAAACTTAATGAAAATTTTTTAACATTAAATTATTAATAGACTGAAAATAGGATGTATTAGGGCTTTTAGGTTGTTAATATTTATTATATGAAGAGTTTTATAAATAAATTTTTACTGTTAATTACATTTTTTATGTTAACGGTCTTAAATGCTTTTGCGCTTGAGCCCATAAAGGTTAACGGCCTTATTTTTGATAACTCTGATAATTTAATTTTTTTAGATACAAAAGGAACAATAGATAATTCGGTTACTTTTTCAAAAGGAATTCTAAAAGAACCGGATAGAATTTACCTTGATATTAATAATGCAATTTTAACAACACCCAAAAAAACATATACGGCGAAATATTCAGGCTTTAACAATATAAAAGTTTCACAATTTACAGTTGAACCAAAAACCGTTCGAATTGTTTTTGAATATAATAAAAAGTTTGATGTTAATTCTTTTAAAGTTTTAAAAACAAAAGATTCTATTTTTATAAAAACAAATAAAACTCTTGTCGATAATTCAAGCTTAAAAACGGTTTATTCAAATTCAAAAACGGCAAACAGAAAAACATTTTTTGAAGGTGCAACATTTAATGAAGTTTTAGCATCCACTCTAACGCCAAATGAAATTTTAATAAGTTCAAACTCTGAAAATGAAATTTTAAAAGAGCTTCAAATAACAAAAAAAGAAAACGAACCAAAAACAAATTCAAAATTTTATATAGATTCAATTACAAAAACAAACAAAGGAATTTTAATAAACGGGCTTGGCAAATTAAGCATTATTCCCCCTTTTGAATTAACAGAACCAAACAGGCTTGTTATTGATTTGGATGATTCTGTTATAAACCCTGAATTAAGAAATAAAACGTATAAAATAACAGAAACGGAAACAATAAAATTCGGGCAAAACAGCCAAAGTATTGCAAGAATTGTTATTCAAGGAGAAAATGCCAAAAGCTATAGGGGTATAATTTCCCCAGATTCAAAAAGTTTATATTTAACAGATAGAAAAAACATCATTGAAACAAAAATGGCAGATGTTAATTCTAACCTTATAAATACAAGCTTTTCAGATTCAAACGGAATTAAAACGGCAACAATTAATTTTTCTGATTCCGTTGCTTTTAATGTTTTTGAAGAAAATTCAAACCTTTATATTGATATAAACAACCTTAATTTATATCAAGACAATTTATTAGAACCGTTAAAAAAAGGTTTTTTAAATTTTCAAACCGTAAGAATTGCATCTGATAAATTAAGGCTTGTTTTTCCAAACATTTCAAAGTCATCTTTTAGTGTTAAAACAGACCCTGACAACACAACTTTAAGAATTTATATAAAAAACCAAGTTAAAAAACCCGTAAAAACAACACCAAAAGCGGTTTTGGTTCCTAAAAAAACAGTTGAAGCCAAAAAGCCAACCCAAATTTCAAATTATTTTACCGTTGTAATAGATTCAGGCCACGGGGGAAGCGATGTTGGCGCTACAAGAAACAATATCCATGAAAAAGATATAACTCTTAAAATTTCAAAAATGGTTGAAGAAAACCTGAAAGATAAAAATGTAAAAGTTTATATGGTAAGAGACAGAGATAAAACCGTTTCTTTAGCTGAAAGGTGCGAATTTTCAAATGAAAAGAAACCAAACCTTTTTGTTTCAATCCATGTTAATTCAAGTACAAATGAAGATATTAAAGGCGTTGAAACCCATTGGTATAAAGAAGATAGCAGACAATACGCAAATTATGTTCATAAGGAAATGCAAAAGAAAATTAAAAATTGGAACACAGTTGATAGAGGTTTGTTTAATTCTAAATTTTATGTTATAAATCATACAGACGCTCCTGCAATTCTTTGTGAAATAGGGTTTATTTCAAATAAAGATGAAAGAGATGAAATAATAAAAACAAAAAGGCAAGAAGAAATAGCGGAAGCCATCGCAAACGGTATTTATAACTATTTGAAAGCAAAAAAATGAAAAATGATGAATTAACAGGCGTATTTGATTCCGGCGTCGGGGGCTTGAGCATTTTAAAAGAATTAATCCCCTATGGTGGTCATTACCTTTATTTTGGCGACACAAAAAACCTTCCCTATGGCAATAAAACAAAAGATGAAATAATTAATTTTACAAGAGATATAATAAAATTCTTCATAAATAAAGGTGCAAAAAAAGTTATTATGGCATGCAACACAAGTTCTGCCCTTGCTTATGAAACATTAAACCTTGAATTTGGCCACAAAATTAAAATATACCCCCTAATTCAAACGGTTGCCCCATACATTGCAAAAGAAAGCGATGTTATTGGCGTTATGGCAACGGAAGGAACGGTTAAAAGCCAAACATATACAAAAGAAATTAAAAAAGTGAACTCTGATATAAAAGTTTATGAACTTGCTTGTCCCGATTTTGTAAAAATCGTTGAAAACGGTTTATATAATGAAAAAGAAAGTGTAGATTACATTAAAGAACACCTTGATATTTTACTTAATAAAGGTTGTAAAAAAATTGTTTTAGGCTGCACTCATTATCCTTATTTATTGCCAATTTTAACCAAATGGGCGGATGAAAAAACTTTTATAAACCCTGCTTTATATATGACAAACCTTGTTAAAAACAATTTTTATAATGGTTCATCCAAGGTTGAATTTTTTGTTTCATCATCTCCTGAAAAATTCAGAAAAAATGCCTCTATTTTTATGGAAATTAAAGAAGGGGTTGAACTTGTTGAAAATAAAATATGCAAGGTTTAATTATAATTTTTTGCAAATTCCCTTGCAATTTTATCCGCTTCAAAAATATCTTCTAAAGTCGGGTTTTTAATTTCAACTGCCTTGTTAAGTGCTTTTTCAACAATATCTATAATTCCTTTTATGTTAATTTTGCCATCTAAAAATTTATAAACGGCAACTTCATTTGCCGCATTTAACGTGGCAGGGTAAATTCCCCCTTTTAAGCCCGCCTCGTATGCAATTTTTAGGCAAGGGAATTTTTCATAATCAGGGGTTTTAAAGGTTAAGTTTTTATCAAAAAAGCTGAAACTGTTTGATTTTATTCCTTTTTTTCTGTTGGGGTATGTTAGAGCGTATTGAATTGGAATATGCATTGAAGGGTTTCCGATTTGCGCTATAACGGAACCATCCACCATCTCTATTGCAGAATGAATGATAGATTCAGGGTGAATTACAACTTTAATTTTATTATATGGAACATTAAAAAGGTGGTGCGCCTCAATAACTTCTA
>DVKW01000228.1 GCA_018715855.1 Candidatus Galligastranaerophilus intestinigallinarum | reverse complement strand
CTGCGTTTTTTTCTTTATAAAAATTACCATTGTGGGCTTCAATAATTTTTTTGCAAATTTTTAAACCAAGCCCCGTTCCTGTTTTTTTCTTACAAATGGCACTTTCGCCGTTATAAAATTTCATTTTGCTTTTTATTTCAACGGCCAAAAAACTGCCCTTAGATTTAACCGTAACATTTATTTTGGAATTTTCACTTGAATATTCACAAGCATTTGATAAAAGGTTAATAACAACTCTTTGCATTTCAATTTCATCGTAAAGCTTAATAAAATCATCTGCTATATAATTAACTTCAACAACTTGTTCTTTGCTTTCAAATAAAATGCCTATATTTTTAATGGAATCTTCAAGTGTTTTTCTTATATCGTTTTTTGTTTTGTTTAAATTTATTTTGCCTTTGTTTATTCTATAATCGCCCAAGATATTATCCAACAAAAGCTGCAAATATTTATTTGAAGCAATTATATTTAAAATAATATTATTTGCTTCTTTTCCAAACGTTCCAAAGGCACCCGAATATAAAAGCTTTAGTGCGATAATTTGGGCTTTTACGGGCGTTTTCATATCATGTGCAAGCATTGCCAAAAATTCAGAATCTGTGATTAAAATTTTATTTTGATGCAGCACTATTTTTCAACCCGTTTTTATTAAACAAGTGTATTATCCTGTTTTAAAGGGTTTTTGGCTACTAGCCGAACGGGTAATTTTAACTTATTTTATTTTGAATGAAGAATAAGCCCGTAAAGAATACTGTCTGCTATTGCATTGTACGATGCGGTAATAATGTTTTCAGACACCCCGACAGTATCCCAAATGTTAATACCATCCGTACTTTCAATTGAAACTCTTACTGTTGCTGCAGTTCCATCTTTTGAATCAAGTATCCTTACTTTAAAATCTGAAAGTTTAAATTTTTTAACCGCAGGATATTTTTCAAACAAAGCTTTTCTAAGCGCAATATCCAAAGCATTAACAGGGCCATCGCCTTCAGACACCGTGTGAATTATTTCATCTTTTATTTTAATTTTAACAGAGGCTTCTGTTATGGTTACATTTTTATATTCGCCTTTTGAATCCATAAGGGTGGTGTCGCCGATAACTCTGAAACCCAAAAGTTCAAATAAATTTGGTTTTTTCCCTAAAACATCCATAACAAGAATTTCAAAGCCCGCATCAGCGCCTTCATAGGCAAAACCTTGCCATTCAAGTTGTTTAATTCTTTCTGTTACTTTTTTAATTTCATTATCGTTTTCAAATTGAACAAACCTGAAATTTTTTGCTTTTTCTTTAATAGAAGCTGTTCCTGCCTGATCTGAAACAAGAAATCTTCTTTCATTGCCTATAAGTTCAGGGTTAATGTGTTCATAGGTTTGAGAATTTTTTCTGACCCCTGAAGCATGAATCCCTGCTTTGTGGGCAAATGCGCTTGCTCCAACGTATGGTAAATTCGGTTCAACGGATTTATTTGCAATTTCTGCCACTTGTTTTGCGCACTCAACCAATTTTGAAATATTTTCACCGATTGTTAAGTAATCTTTTTTTAATTGCAAATTCGGAATAACAGAGCAAAGGTTTGCATTGCCGCACCTTTCACCGTAACCGTTTATTGTGCCCTGCACTTGAATTGCACCCGCATCAACCGCTGCAATTGAATTTGCAGTTGCAAGGTCTGCATCGTTATGGGCATGAATTCCAAGCTTGATATCGGGCAAATTTGTTAAAACTTCTTTTGTAATTCTATAAATATCATTATTTATTGAGCCGCCGTTTGTATCGCATAAAATAATTCTTTTTGCCCCTGCACTTTTTGCCGTTTTCAAAACTTCTGTTGCATAGCCTTTATTTTGTTTATAGCCGTCAAAAAAATGTTCCGCATCAAAGAAAACTTCTTTGCCGTTTGAAATTAAATATTCGATACTGTCTTTTATCATGGAAAGATTTTCTTCCAATGTTGTATTCAAAGCTTCGGTTACTTGAAAATCCCATGATTTACCAAAAATGGTCACAATTTTTGCATTTGATTTTATTAAGTTGTTTATAACGTTATCGCTTTCAACTTTAACATTTGCTTTTCTTGTTGAACCAAACGCTGCAATTTTGGCATTTTTTAAATCCAGTTCATTAATTTTATTAAAAATTTCGTTATCTACAGGGTTTGCCCCGGGCCAGCCCGCCTCAATATAATCTATGCCCAAATCGTCAAGCTTTTTAATTATTTTAAGCTTGTCCGAAACAGAAAAATTTATTCCCTCTGATTGTGCGCCATCTCTTAAAGTGGTATCGTATATTTCAATCTTTTTCATAAAAATATTTATACCATAAAAAATGTTAAAATTGTTTATATTTTATTTAACAAAAAGCAATTTTTTTTATTTAACCGTTTTTAATAAAATATAAGGAAGTAAGGTTAAATTAAATGGGCTTTTTATCATTCTTAAAAGAACTGTTCAATAGCGCTGAAAATGTAAATAGCGGAATTAAAACAGGGTTTAGGTTTACACAAAAAGAAATTAAAGAAATAGTTTCCGTTTCAAAAAAGGAAAATTTAAAATATTTTGAAGTTTTAGCAAAAATGCCGAATTTAAAATATTTTGACATAAGCTTTCTTTTAAGCCAAACAAATTTAAGTGATGAAAAAATTGAAATTATAAAAGAAGCTCAAAAAATTTATAACGATGAAGAATTTAAGGCAAACGGGCAAACCCAATCCGATTTTATATTCAGAGTTGCCGCTAATTTAGATTATCTTAATTCAGACAATATAAACGTATTTAAAGAACTTGTTAAATGCAAAAATGAACTGTATGATTTCAAAGACGCACTTTTAAACCCTGTTAAATATTTGGTTCGAAACGAATCAAAAGTAGGGTATGCGTTTGAAAGAATTTATACGACAAACTAATTTCAAACACACAAAAATAAGGAAAAATTTAATATGATACCACCCGTTATAACGGAACACAAGGGCGATATTGGCGCAATGGCAGCAGGTGCAGGTGCAGGTGCGCTTTTGGGCACTTATGCTTACACAAAATTGCCCACAAGAATGGTTAGAGAAACCGTTAAAGACGGTGTTAAAAAAACTGTTATAACAAATAAATATATTGATTATGCCAAAAAAGTTTCAATAAAAGATGCATACAAAAACATGGACCCCCACGTTAAAAGAACTTGGCTTGAAGGAAAACTTGGCATAATTAAAGAACAGGCAACAAACGCCAAATATGTGCCCGACAGCAACGACAGAAAAATGCTTCAAAAAACATACGATTTGGGAATTAAATTCTTAACAGACAGAAGAAACGTTCCAATCGAAGATGAAATTCTTGCAAAAAGGGGCGCAAACGCAATTTCTTATGGCAGATTTGCAGAAAAAAGAGGCACAATTGTTGCATTTGCACTTGCAGGAAGCTTAATTGCGCTTGCAGGTAAAAAAATTGTTGAAAAGTATAAAGAATTAAAAGCCGAAAACAAAAGTTTTAAAGATTTATTACCAAACTCCAATAATTCGGAAAAATAAAATTGACATTATTTTTTGTTTGTCAGATACTTAAATGCGCACAACCTTTGTGTACTGTGATGAGCAAGACAAAGAAGGAAACATTAAAATGACAATTAATTTAAAAAACAAACAAGAAATTATTTCAAAATTCGGAAAAGACAGCAAGGATTCAGGTTCAATCGAAGTTCAAGTTGCAATGCTTTCTAAAAAAATTGCAGAATTAACCGAACACTTAAAAATCAACGCAAAAGACTTTCAAGCAAAAAGAGGCCTTTTGATGATGGTTGGTAAAAGAAAAAGAATGCTTGTTTATTTAAGAAAAAATAACCTCGAAGGCTATAGAAAATTAGTTAAAGACTTAAACTTAAGAGGATAATAGAGAGAAAAATTTTAAAGCGGGTTAATCACCCGCTTTTTTTAAAAATAAAAATAACAAATTTAAACAAAAATGCACCATAATGTTTTTTGGTGCATTTGTTTTTTGCCATTCTTTCAACCTTTTTCAAGGTTTCGGATTTTATTTATTTTTATATTTTCCTAAAGCCCTTATTTTTTGAAATAACCCTTCCCATTTTTGTTATTTTTTCTTCCAAAAGCTTTTTATAATTATCATCTTTATTGTTTAAATTTTCTTTTCCGGGGTAAATTTCATATTTTTCTTTATAACATTTACTTGTAATATTTGGCATAATAACATTTGCGCCCGATTTTAAGGCAATCATTCTGCCATCTTTATTAATAACTTCCATAGCAGTTGTTGCGGGAATATTAATTTTTGGCATCATTATTCTGGTTATTGCCATCATTTTTAAGGCTAAATTAAAATTATTTTCATTTAATTCACCAAATAAAGGAGTATCAGGGTGCGGAATAAAAGGGCCAATGCCTACCATATCACTATCAAGTTTTTTATAAAATAAAATATCATCAGCCAAACTTTCAACTGTTTGATAAGGAAGCCCCACAAGAGAGCCTGTTCCTGTTTCATAGCCCAATTCTTTTAAATTATAAAGGCAATTAATTCTGTTTTTAAAATCCATATTCGGGTGAAATTTTTTATATAAAGCTTCATCTGTTGTTTCAATTCGAAGCAAGAACCTGTCTGCACCTGCTTTTTTTAATTCTCTGTATTCTTCTTTCGTTTTTTCGCCAATGCTTAATGTAAGTGCAACATCAAATTTTTTAATTTCTTCAACAATTTTTGTTAATTTTTTAATATTGAAAAATTCATCTTCCCCCGATTGCAAAACTATCGTTTTATAGCCGGCTTCTACCCCCATTTTTGCGGTTTTTATTATTTCATCTTCATCTAATCTGTATCTTTCAACATTTTTATTATCTCGCCTTAACCCGCAATAAAAACAGTTTCTTTTGCAAATATTTGAAAATTCAATTAACCCTCTTAGGTGAACTTCATCACCGACATTTTCTTGCCTTATTTTATCTGCAATTAAAAAAAGCTTGTCATCGTCAGAATTTAAAATATCAACAATTTCTTTTTTGTTCATATCAACCATAAAAAAATATTAACACATAATATTGTTGAATAATTCATATAAACGATTAAAAAAAATAAAATATGCGCTATGATTGATTCTTGAACAAAAGGGAGAACGATGAATTTAACTGCACAAATTTTAATTGGCCTTATTATAGGTTTAATTCTGGGTTTTTTTACAATAATTGCAACAATTAACAAAAAAGAACAAGAACTGAATTCTGCTTGGAACAATTTATCGGATGCTTTAAATATAAGATATTTAAAATTAAAAAATGTTCTTAATTTTTTAAAAAACCATATGGAAAATTTTCACGATGAAATAAACAAATTAATTGAAATGTGTGACAATTCAATTGAAAGCGACCCTTCCATTAAAAATATTTCAAAAAAACTTCAAGATGAAAATAATATAAACTATACTTTAGAAAATATTAAATATAATATGCAAAATTTCCCCTCAATTGAACAAGACACAGAAATTCAAAGCGCTTTAAATGCAATTGTTGAAAGCGAATATTTAGTGGGCGAAGCAATAAGAATTTACAATGCAAAAAACCTTGAATATAAAGTTTTATTGGATACTTTCCCAATTTCTGTTGTAGCTTGGGTTTTAAACAAAAACCAAGATGAAATAATTTCTTTTAACGTTACAAATGTTGAAGAATTTGGCGACAACTACATTGATGAAGATGAAATTTAATTAAACCTTATTTAAGGTAAACCTTCTTTACAAATAATTGTTTTTAAACCCCTTTTATGTCATGGTTTTTATCATAAATATATAAAAAAGCGGGTTTATAAAATGCAAAACATTGAAAATATTTATGAAATTGACCTGTCTTCAATTGAAGACCCTAAAATGCTTGCAGATAGCGTTATTGCAGCGCTTGAAGATGAAAAAGCAAAAAACGCATCAATTAAATTAAAATTGGGCGACAACAAAGTTAACCAATCACAAATGGTTTTTATTAAATCTTTAATTGAAAGCTACGGTTCAAAACTAAATTTTGTTGAAACATCTAATGTTTTAATTAAAGATATTTGCTTAGAAATGGGTATTGAAGCTTCTAAAGAAAGGCCTGAATTAATTTCTATTTCAAGCGAATCTTTTAACGATATTCAAAATGCAAAACTGGATGACCTTAGAGAAGAATTTAAAACAGGTTTTGAAAACAAAGAAGAACAGCAAGAAGAAGAAAAACCAAAAACTGTTGAACTTATAAAAAGCGAATCAACAGATGAACCCGAAATTCAAAAACAAGTAATCGGCGTTTACAGAAAAGCTGATGAAAAAGAAAATGCAGAATTTTTGCAAGATGAAGAAGTTGATTTTTATGCCGTTCCAACAGATGAAACGGTTGTAATTGATACAAAAGACACAATTTATATAAACCAAACACTAAGAAACGGCCAAACCGTTGATTATGACGGCAACGTTGTTATTATAGGCGATTGCCACCCCGGTTCAGAAATTAAAGC
>DVKW01000227.1 GCA_018715855.1 Candidatus Galligastranaerophilus intestinigallinarum | reverse complement strand
AATTAGAGCTTTTAACAAAAGAAGAATCAATTGAAATTGAAAAATATATTGATGAATATTTAAAAGATAATATGTATCTTTTTAATTCCCCCCAACTGGAACTTATTAAAAAAGGCGTTGCACCGCACCATGCGGGGCTACTTCCGGGGCTTAAAAATTTAATTGAAAGGTTATTTCAAAAAGGGCTTATAAAGGTTGTTTTTGCAACGGAAACCTTGGCTGCAGGAATTAATATGCCGGCCAGAACCACAATTATAAGTTCAATTTCAAAAAGAACAGATGACGGGCATAGGCTGTTGACTGCAAATGAATTTCTCCAAATGTCAGGAAGAGCAGGCAGAAGGGGAATGGATGAAATCGGTTATGTTGTAATTGTGGGAACTCCTTTTCAAACGCCTGATGAGGTTTATAACCTTGCAACAAGTTCATCAAACCCGCTGGAAAGTAAATTTGAACCTTGTTATTCAATGGTTTTAAATTTATTGCAAAGGTTTAGTTTAGATGAAGCAAAAGAATTAATTTTAAAAACATTCGGCTATTTTTCATCCTCTGATAGGCTATTACCTTTAATAAACGAACTTAAAAGGTATGAAGAAAATATATCTGAAATGAAAAAATTCAGGTGCCACAACAATTTAACATCAGATGATTTAGTTGAATTTATTAAATATAAAAATTTATATATTGAATATAGAACCATTTTAAAAACCTTAAAAAAACAAAATAAAGGTGGCAAAAACCAAAAAGAAATTGCCCAATTTGCAGCAAAAACAAAAGAAATTCTTCATAAATTTCAATCGTTTGGCTGCAACGATTGCAAGGTTTATAAAAAGCACAGGAAAGATTTGGAATTAATTCAAAGGTTTGAAAAGAAAGCAAGGCAACTAAAAAAAGATATTGATTTTCAAAAAGATGTTTACTGGCAAAAATTTTTGGCACACAAAAAAGTTTTGGAAGTTATGGGGCACCTTAAAGATGATTACCCCACAGAAATCGGCAAAATTACAATGGGGCTTAGGTGCGAAAATGAACTTTATATATCTGAAATTTTAAAAAGCGGCGTTTTATCAGGCTTAGGCCCAATTGAGCTTGCAAGTGTGGTTTGTGCCATAACAAGTGAAGAAATACGAAATAAAGACGGCATTATAACAAGCCCGCCAAGCTCAAACGTGAGAAAAGTTTTATCTAAAATAAAAGATATAAAAAGAAAAATCTTTATGGTTGAAAGAGATTTTAATCTTCAAAACGAAATGAACCTTCATTCGCATTTTTCAGGGTTAATTGAAAAGTGGGTTTCTTCTAATTTAATTGAAGATAATAATCAAACAAAAACTTGGAATGAACTTTTTGAAGATAATGAATTTTCAGAAGGCGATGTTGTTCGAGCTTTTAAAAGAACAATAGACTTATTAAGGCAATTTACAATAATAGAAAATGTAGACCCTGAAGTTGCACAAACGGCAAAAGATGCAATTAAGGCGATAAATAAAGAACCTGTTAATATAGATTAATTTTGTTTAACGGGAAGAATAATTCTAAAAATTGAGCCTTCATTTTTTTTAGATTCAACTTCAATTATTCCTTTATGCTTTTTTACAATTTTATTTGATAAATAAAGCCCCAAACCCGTTGAAACTCTTGCACCTTTGTTTGTTATCGAATAATATTTATTAAAAATTTTTTTAATGTTTTCTTCGTCAATTCCTTCACCGTAATCAATTATATCTATTGAAAAATTATCGGCCGTTTTATTTAAATGGATATCAATTTTATCTGTTTTTGTTGAATGTTTAATTGAATTCATAATTAAATTGTTTATAACCCTTTTAATTAAAAACGGGTCAAAATCTGCCATAATTTGGCCTTTTGAATGAAAATGAATTTCTTTTCCCATTGGTTTAATTACATTTTCAAAACCATTTATGCAGTTAGCTAAAAATTCTTCCACGTTTATTTCTTTTTCAATTTTTAATTCAATTCCTTTATTTTCAATTTTATAGGTTTCTAAAATTGAATTTACCATTTCATAAAGGTCATTATTAGATTCTTTTAATTTTAAAATAACTTCTTTTTGAATATCGGTTAGACCACCGAATTTATCTTGCAAAAAAAGGTCAAAAGTTTTATCTTGCGCAATAATAGGCACTTTTAAGTCATGCGTTAAGGCGGCAATAAATTCTTCTTTTAAGTTGTAGTTTTCTTTTTCTTTTTCTCTGTATTCATTAATCACAAGGTCTCTATCATAAATACTTTCAAATAAATTGTTTAAGCTTTTATAAAGCCCCAAAGAATCATTTTTTTCATTTAATTTAATTTGAAAGTTGCCATATCTTGCAGAATTAATTTTATTTTTTGCAAATTTAATTTTTTCTTTTATTTTAGTATTTTCTGAAGTTAATTTTATAAGCCTTACCAAAAGCAAGCTTATAAAAACCGTGATTAAAAAAATTAAAATTAAAGTTATAAAAAGAAAAATTTCCATAAACCGATTTTAACATTTTTTATTCTGAAGGTAAAATATACTAAAAGGGTTCAAAATTTTTTTTCACGGGTTTTTGAATGAATACAAATTTAAAACCGAGAAAGGAATAATAATGGGTTTATCAATTTCACCAATCAGATTATCTTCTGTTAATAATACAAACAATAACGTAAGCTTCGGTATGGCAAAATTTACGGATGAAGGAATGCGCTATGCAGCTTCTCATCAAGATGTTTATACCCCGTTTGCAGACCCCACCGAATTTCAAGATGCAAAGTTTTTTAATAAAAAATCATTTTTTGCAAAAGCGCCTTTTGCAAAATATATGGAATCAATGATTCCTTCTAAAAAAGAACCCGATGCCGATAAATTGGATGAAGTTGCACAAACAATAGTTGATTGCGGTGCAACAAAAAACAGTTTTTCAAATGCAAGGTTTATTAAACAAATGCTTACAACAAAAACCTATGTAGATAAAATGCACTCAAATGCAAAAAATTCAATTAAAGGCGCCGCACAAGCCGTTCTTGCAACAAACTGGAATAACCCCTTATTATCAAAAGATGAAACAAAAGCACTTGTAAGATATGCTTATGATGAAACAAAAGATGAAGGCAAAAGAATCATAGCTTCGCTTGACGGCGTTATAGATAACAGCGACACTTCCGCCCCAAAAAGAAAATAATCAAATGTCATAAATAAAACCCCTTTTTAACTAATTAATGTTAAAGGGGGTTATTTTTTGGCAATTTTATTTTTTCATTTGTTTTGTATTTTTCATAAAAAAAGGAATAAACAATAATGCAAATTAACCCCATTGGCTTTAATTACGGTTTAAATAATCAAAATATAAAAAATAAAGTTCAAAAAAATAATATAGAACAAAATAAAAAAGAAAACCTGCCGTCTGTAAGTGCAAGCTATATGCTGGCATTCACCGGCGGCAAAAGCCTTAATTTATCTCAAACGGTAAGGCAAATTGAACAATTTGGAAGTTTCCCCCCTGATATTAAAGAAGAAGCAAAAGAAATAATTAAAACAGGAAACCCCGATAATAAAACCTTGATTGACGTTCATAAAGAAAAATATGATGGGCTTAATTATCTTGATAATTTAGATGATATTAAAGAATTATACCCCGAATTTGAAGGGGTTTTGCCTGATAGCGAGGTTGAAATTCGAGAAGGCAGCTTTATGGATGATGTTAAAAAAGGGAAAATTCCCTATTTTGATAAAGACCAGGATGTTGCCGTTCAATTGTTGCAAATGTATTGGGGCGAAGGATTTTCACTTAATGACCTTAAAAACCAATTTGCGGGAAAAAACATAAACAGCGTTTTTGAAAAATTAAACATTCCAAAAACAGACAGAACCTATGGCTATTATTTAAAATTTTCGGATAAAGAATATAATGAACGCTTTACATCTAAAATGTCTTAAAGATTAAAAGGGCAACATAGGGCAAGAATTGCAAAAAAAGAAGGCGTTTATATTCCAAAAGGGCCTCTAACTCCTCTACACAGGGCAAATATTTCAAGAAGCTTATTAAAATATTATGCCGAACACCCCGAAAAAACTCTTGAAATGTCTGAAAGACAAAAAAGATTTTATGAAGAACACCCCGAAGAAAAAATAAAACTTTCTGAAGTTTCGCGCAGAGCTTGGGGGCAAAAAGAAGCAAAATCGATTAAAAAGGCCTTATCTAAATTTTTAAAAAGACAGGTGACAGATGAAGAATTAAGCAATGTTTTTTCGCAAAATCAAGAAATGAAAACAAAAATGCAAGCCTTTTGGAACAAAAACAAATGGGCAAAAGATAAATTTTCAAAATTGATGAAAAAATCTTGGGAAAGGCAAAAAGAACTTGATGAAATGGGCTTAATTTATGAACCTTTTTATACTGCAAATTTAATTCCAAAAAAAATGCAGGAAAAAATCGGAAGAATAATGGCGCCAAACAATAAAAATTTTGCAAATATTCCGACAAGCTTAATTCCCGATATAAGAGAATTAACCGATAATCCAAACTTGGTTACTCCCGCAGGGTCAATTGAAATGAAGGAAACAGGCAAAATTATAGATGATTATTTTGACGCCAACCCAAATGAGCAAGACATTCTCGCAGATACCTTAGATATGGGCTTTGCCATTGCAATAAAAGAACTTGCAGAAGAAAAAGTAAAAAATATGGATAAATACCCCGCATTTGCAGAGATGACGGTTTATTGGCAAGATACTGCCGTTCAAAAATGGAAACAGCACACACCAACAGGCATAGATGAACTCACAAAAATTTATTCAACATTAATGAATATTTGTGTTGCAAATAACGATTTGGCTTCCGCCAAAAAAATAGATAAATCTGTTGAAAGTGCCTATGATTTGGTTGTTAATGAAAACCCAAAAGTTAAAGATTTAACTATGCTTAATGTTGTAAGCGCTTTAGTTCAAATGGGCATTGTTGAAAGAAATATTTTTTTTAAATAATTTCTTTCTTTAATTTAATTATTTTTTTATAAGATTCTAAAATGTTAGAAGGCAAAATTAACCCTTCAATAAGCTCGTTTTTAATAATTAAATTAATTTTTTTGGCTAACTTATCATCGCCGTTTCCCCTGTTTGAAAACAAAAGAACATTTTCACCGGCATTAATTGCAAGGGGAACAATTTCATAGAGTTCATAATTTTTTCTGATAGCACCCATATCAAGGTCATCTGTTATTGTAACACCTTTAAAATCTGTCTGTATTCTTAAAAATTTCTCAATTGTATTATATGAAAGGCTGGATGGAAACCTTGCATCTATATTTTTATTGTAAAGATGAGAAATCATAACCGTTTGTGTTGGTTTTAGGTTTGCAAGCTCCATATAAGGAATTAATTCTTCTTCTTTATAGGTATTTGTGGCATCAACAAAGCCTAAGTGGGTATCACCCGTTGGGGAGCCATGGCCCTGGAAATGTTTAATTGAAGTTGCAATTTTTTTATCATCAAAAGCTTCTATAAATTCTTTTGCATATTTAACAACTATTTTCGGGTCAGATGAATAACTTCTTTCTTTTGCTTCAATTATTGAATCTTTATTAATTGCCAAATCTACACAAGGGGCAAAATTAAGGTTAATGTTCATTTTGGCTAATTCATCCGCCATATCGGAATATTCCCTGTATGCTTCTTTTGTTGTTAATTTTGAAACCTCTTTTGCAGATTTAAAATTTTTAAAACCGTTATTTTCATTCATTCTTAAAACATATCCGCCTTCCATATCAATTGAGATGAAAGGTTTTATTTTTGCATTTGAATTTTTAAGGGCGGTTGTCATTTTTAAAAATTCTTCTTTATTTTTAATGTTATCTTCAAAGAAAATAACCCCGCCAATTTCCCCTTTTTCAACTTGATTTAAAACGGTTTTAAAACCTTTTGATTTAACCGTGTTGCCGTTAAAACCAAGAATAATCATCTGCCCTATCATCTCATCTATATCTGCGGCATTTGCAGCATTATTTAATGCAAAAGCGATTAAACAAAAAATTAAAGCTAAAAATTTTTTCATAAAATAAACTCCCAAGCAAAATTATTCTAGCATAAAAATTAAGGGTTGTAATTTGCAACAATTTTTTCTATGTCAATAATTCCTTCATCAAATAAAAGTTCAATTTGGTTAATGTTGTAATCTATGACGGCTTGCAGGTGTTCAATTCTTGCAACTGTTTTTTGGCTTTGAGCCTGAATAACATCTATTAAAATTCCTGTTCCCGCATCAAGCCTCATTTCAGCCAATTTAACCGATTGCGTTGCATATTCAACCTGTTCATTTGTTAATTCAATTCTTTTTAATAAAAGTTTTGAATTGTAGTATGAATCTAAGAGTTCTTCTTTTATATTTCTTAATTTGTTTATAAGGTCATATTCAACGGAACAAATCTCATGGGCTTTTGCTTTTGCCCTTGTAATTGTTCCGACCCCCAAATTTTGCCCCAAAGAAACATCTACATATAACCCTAAAACATTTGCTTCGCCTAAACCTGCCCTTGCCGTACCTTGATTTTGAAATTGATAAAAAACCCTTGGTTTTGGTGCAAATTCAGTATAAATTGCTCTTTTTTCATTTTTCATGGCAAGAATTTTATTTTTAATTGCTTTTATATCTTTTCTGTTTTTGCTTGCGGTTTCATAGAGTTCTTCAATTGTTATATTTTCATCTATTAATTTGTTTGTTGTAACCTCTTTTTCTATGGGGTATAAAGTGGTTTCAATTTCAATGCCCATAATATTTGCTAATTTTGCCTGCCTTAGCCTGAATTCGTTCATGGCTTCCACAAGGCTTCTTTTGGCGCTTGCAACTTCATTTTTTTGTCTTATGACGTCAAATTTTGTGCCCATGCCTGCAGTTTCCAAGCTTTCTGTTAATTTTAATTGCGCAATTCTTTCATATAAATTTTTTATATGAATTTCAATGTTAATTTTGGCTTGTAAAAGTTGCCAATAATAAGTGGCAGTGAATTTAAGCGTTTCTTCTTTTGTAAAATTAAGTTTTTCCTTTTGTTCAAATTTGTTGTATTTTGCGGCTTTGGCATCAAAAATTTGTTTGCCACCTTCAAATAAATTGTGCCTTACAAGCATAATGGATGAAAGCGCCGTTTCATTGAACCTGTCAACTAAGGCTGAACCTACCAAAACCTGCCCGTTATAATAAATTGAATACCAAGAATAAGAAAGTTCGGGTAAAAATTTTGATAGGGCGTTTTTATAGCCGTATTCAGAGCTTTTATATGTTTCAAATTTTGTTTTAATTCCGAAATTATTGTTCAATGCAACATCTAAGCATTCATCAAGGCTAATTGGCGTTTGCTTTTGTTCCAAAAATTTTGCAATTTCATATTCCAATTGAACTTCTTTATCTGTATTTTTGTAATATTCGCTAAAACTTTTTTCA
>DVKW01000226.1 GCA_018715855.1 Candidatus Galligastranaerophilus intestinigallinarum | reverse complement strand
TTGGCCGTGGCTCAGGTTTTGTTGCGGTTGAAATTCCTTTCACTCCAAGAGCAAAAAAAGTTCTTGAATTATCTTGGGATGAAGCAAGACAATTAGGCCACAACTATATTGGCACGGAACATCTTCTTTTAGGTTTAATAAGAGAAGGTGAAGGCATCGGCACAAAAGTTCTTGAAAATTTGGGTGTGGATCTTAATAAATGCAGATCAAACGTTATAAAACTTCTTGGCGAAACAAGAACATCATCAACCCAAACAGCACTGGCCGGCAACATTCAGGCTAAAGCAAAAACACCTTCATTGGATGAATTCGGCACAGATTTAACTCTTGCTGCTCAAGAACAAAGATTAGATCCTGTTGTTGGCAGAGAAAAAGAAATTGAAAGAGTTATCCAAATTTTGGCAAGAAGAACAAAAAACAACCCGATTTTAATTGGTGAACCCGGCGTTGGTAAAACAGCCATTGCTCAAGGATTGGCAATGAAAATTGTAAATTCCGAAGTTCCGGATATTTTGGAAAACAAAAAAATTGTTCAATTGGATATGGGGCTTTTGGTTGCAGGCACCAAATACAGGGGCGAATTTGAAGAACGCCTTAAAAAAATTATGGATGAAATCAGACAAGCAGGAAATATTATTCTTGTAATTGATGAAATGCACACACTTATTGGCGCAGGTGCTGCAGAAGGCGCAATTGATGCGGCCAACATTTTAAAACCTGCACTATCAAGGGGTGAAATTCAAGTAATCGGTGCAACTACCTTAGATGAATACAGAAAACATATTGAAAAAGATTCAGCCTTAGAAAGAAGATTTCAAATGGTTCTTGTTGAACAACCGTCTGTTCAAGAAACAATTGAAATTATCAAGGGCTTGAAATCTAAATATGAAGAACACCATAAATTAAAAATTTCAGATGAAGCCATTGTTGCTGCAACCGAACTTTCAAATAAATATATTACAGAAAGGTTCTTGCCTGATAAAGCTATTGATATTATAGATGAAGCGGCTTCACGTGTTCGCCTTAATGTTTCTAATTTGCCGCCTGAAGGCAAAGAACTTGAAAAAGAACTGAAAGCTACAATAAAGCAAAAAGAAGACGCTATAAGGAGCCAAGAATTTGAAACAGCATCCAATCTCAGAAACACTGAAGTCCAAATTAAAGACAAAATCAGAGAATTGCAAGATTCCTGGAGAAGTTCACAAGAAAACAACAAACCCACTGTTGGAGTTGAAGAAGTCGCTCAGGTTATTTCAACCATCACAGGAGTTCCCGTTACAAAAATTACCGAAGGGGAATCTGAAAGACTTCTTAAATTAGAAGATACTCTCCACAAAAGAGTAATCGGCCAAAACGAAGCAGTTGTTGCGCTTTCAAAGGCAATCAGGCGTGCAAGGGTCGGTTTAAAAAGCCCAAACAGGCCAATCGGAAGCTTTATTTTCTCAGGCCCCACGGGTGTTGGTAAAACAGAGCTTGCAAAAGCCTTGGCAGAAGCCGTTTTTGGTTCTGAAGACAACATTGTAAGGGTTGATATGTCAGAATTTATGGAAAAACATTCAACCGCAAAATTAATTGGTTCGCCCCCCGGCTATGTCGGCTATGATGATGGCGGCCACATGACAGAAATCATCAGAAAAAAACCATATTCCGTTGTTCTGTTCGATGAAATTGAAAAAGCACACCCTGATGTATTTAACATAATGCTTCAAATTTTAGATGACGGCAGATTGACAGATTCTAAAGGCAGATTAATTTCATTTAAAAACACAATTATCATCATGACATCAAACGTTGGTGCTTCTATGATAACATCTACCCAAAAACTGGGCTTCTCGGTTGCAGGGGATGAAAAGAAAGACAAATACGAAAAACTTAAAGATACGGTTATGGAAGAATTGAAAAAAGCCTTCCGCCCCGAATTTTTAAACAGAATTGATGATATCATCGTGTTTGCTCACCTTTCTAAAGAAGAAATCAGAGAAATTGTTGATTTAATGCTGAAAGATTTGTTCAAACGTCTTGATGAAAGAGAATTAACAATTGAAGTTGGTGATGACGTTAAAGATTACCTTGCAAAAGAAGGATATTCCGAAGCCTACGGCGCAAGGCCACTTAGAAGGGTAATTCAAAAGAAAATAGAAGATGTTCTTGCGGAAGAAATTTTGACAGGAAACTACAAGCCAAAAGATACGCTTGTTATGTCTATGGAAGATGACAAAATCAAAATTTCAAAGAAAGAAAACTAAAATAAACCCCGCTTTATTCAGGCGGGGTTTTTAATAAAATTATACAATTTGGCCAAAAAAAATTTTATATGATATTATTAAAACAGTTTAGTTTAAATTAAATAAAAGAAAAATTATGCCAAGAAAAAAAGAAGTTGAAATTGTCCTTGATGTTGAAACCACAGGGCTTGATTACACAAAAGAAAAGATTATTGAGTTTGCAGGGGTTCGTTTAGAAAACGGAAAAATAGTTGATAGTTTTGAAACGCTTGTAAACCCCCACCAAAAAATAAGAAAATCTTCAATGGCAGTTCACGGCATAACAGATGAAATGCTTGAAAATGCCCCGAGTGAAGAAGAAATTTTTCCTAAAATTTTTGAATTTATCGGCGACAACCCAATTGTTGCCCACAACGCCATTTTTGATTACAGCTTTTTAAATAAAACATCAAAAAGGCTTTTTAATAAACCCTTTGAAAACAGATACATAGACACACAGTTTATGTTTAAAGAAGTTTACCCGCACTTGGAATCTTGCGGGCTTGATTGCCTTATGGATATTTTCAAAGTTAAATATTCAACCCGCCACAGAGCAATGGCAGATGCGGAAGGCTTAGCTAAAGCGTATCCAAAATTAAAGAAAATGTATTTTGAAAAATACAACTGGCAATTAAGCCAAATAGAAAATGTTGAATATTTATTTGAAAGGTTTTTAAGGCTGCAATCAACAATTTCTATTTTGCAATCTGAAATTCAAGACCTGAAATCTATTTTTAGAATTTATTTTGAAAAAGGCGGCGCGCCAATTACTGCAAATAGCGGCGAAACAATGGCATATAACACCAAAAAATCTTTTGCTTATGATTTTGAACAAGTAAAAGACGCCTTAAATGAAATCGGGGTTTTGGAAAAAGCGGTCAGGTTAAACAATGTTTTCATTGATAAATTGGTTTTATCTTCCACGGTAAATGACGAAATTAAAGACAGAATAAAATCCGCAAGGTGTGAAATTTCAGAAAACAGAGTGTTTAACGTAATAAAACCGGATAAAGACAAAAAATAAAAACTAAAAAGCCCCTAAAATTTAGGGGCTTTTTTAAAATTATTTAATTTTTTATTCAGCTTTGGCTTCTTCTTTTTTGTTTATCATATCTTGAATTTTTGCGATAATTTCTTCGCCTTTTTTCTGCATTTCAGAAACCACATCATCTGCTTTAGCTTGAATTTCTTTAACTGCACCTTGTGCTTTATCGTAAGCTTCTTTTGTTTTGTTGCCAATGGCTTCTCTTGTTTCTTCACCCGATTGAGGTGCCAATAAAATGCCTATTATAGCGCCAACTGTGCCGCCTACAATAAAACCTGCAATAAATTTTCCTGCTGACATAATTTATTATTCCTTTCTATTACTTTTTAAATAAATTTAAACCTGCCCTAAAGCCTTCAATAAGGCCGCTTAAAACGCCTTTAACTTTGCCGCCCAAAACTCCTGTAGCACCTAAAATTCCATTCAGAGCACAATTCATGACTTTTACCCTGTTATCTGCAGTTTTTACAAGAGAATTAATACCTGAAATTGTTTCTTTCAAGTCGTTAGCCGCAGGCTCTAAGCCTTTATTCACCGTTTCAACCGCAACATTTAAGCTTGTAACAAAAGTTTTGGCAGAAATTAAAAGCCTTACTATAAAAACAGTTAAAACTATAATGCAAACTGCACTGACAAGCACTAATGTAATAAGGCTGATTTGCATAGCATCCATAATTATTTTCTCCTATTACATTCCATACACATCAGTTTCAATTTTTTTGGCATTTGCCAATTTTTCTGCCTTAATGTTATCAGCAATTTTTTTGCATTCGGCTTCAATTTTATCTTTTGTAGATTTTATTACATTCATTGCCTGATCTTTAACTTTGTTAATTTCAGGGTTGCATTTTTCAACAACATTTTTGAATGCTTCTTTTATTTCTTCTCTTGATTCTTCACCCGATTTTGGGGCAAAGACAATACCCGCAAGCACTCCGCCTGCCACACCTGCTAAAATACCCATAGCAAATGCAATTGAACTTTTTTTGCACATTTTCTAATTTTTCTCCATTTTAAAAAGACTTTTTTAGTATATCATTTTTTTGCCCCCCTTTAAACCCCCCTTAATTCACCGTTTATTTTGCCTTTTAAAACTTGAACAGCTATTTGAACCCTTTTTTGAACCATTAATTGTTATTTTTACAATTGTTAACTTTTTTAAAAAATAAGCCGTTTGAACGAGTTTTAATAAAAAAACGTGCTCGTAAAAAAATATTTTGTTGTTATAATAATTTTGTTGAACTTCAAGAATATCTTGACAGAGTTCAAATTAAATAATCCTCAGTAGCTCCTTGGTGAGGCTTTCCGAACCAAAAGAAATCAGAGCAAATGCTCTGCCATTGAGCGAAACGGAAAAAGAAAAAATTTAAAATTAAATAATCCTCAGTAGCTCAATGGCAGAGCATTCGGCTGTTAACCGAAGGGTTGTTGGTTCGAGTCCAACCTGGGGAGTTTTTTATTGCAAAAAACGGGCTTTATTGTTTAAATTGTGTTTTGCTGCTTAATATGGTATATTCCGTTAAGGGAGTCTAGTTTATGTCAGATACAAAACAAAGAAAAGCCGTAAAAGAATTTGTTGAATTTTGGAAAGATAAAGGGTATGAAAAAGGCGAAAGCCAAACATTTTGGCTTTCATTGTTAAGAGATGTTTTTGAAATTGAACACCCCGAAAGGTTTATTTCTTTTGAAGATAAAGTTTTTCTTGACCACACAAGCTTTATCGATGGCTACA
>DVKW01000225.1 GCA_018715855.1 Candidatus Galligastranaerophilus intestinigallinarum | reverse complement strand
ATCAGAATGTTCAGAGTTTTTGACAATGAAGCAACAAGAGAATTAAACCCTCATCTTTTAGAGTTGCATAAAAAATATGTAGATTTTGTTCAAGACTTAGGTTTTGACGGTATAAGGGCTGACGTTGGCAGGGCAAAACCCGCTGAATTTTGGGATATAATTATTCCTTATTCAAGAACAAAAGACCCTGATTTTGGCTGGCTTGCAGAAACATATACTTATGAAGATGCTTCGCCTCAATTGAATATGCCCCACGATAGGCCTATTGAGCTTTTAAAAGCAGGTTTTGATACATATTACGGCCAATACCACATTTTTGACCAATGGACAAAAGCATCTCAATTAAGAAATTACCTGAACGAACAGGTTGATATGCAGAAAAACTTTAATGATAAAGAGCCAAGAACATTAATTGGTTCATTCTCAACCCACGATGACCAAAGCCCGATGTTTTACGGTGGTTCTCCTTGGGTTCAATTTACAAGCATTTTGCAATCAATGTTGCCTTTGTGCAACCCATATTTTGTAGATGGTGTTCAATCAGGCGATTATTATTTATACCCCTATGAACATGCCTATGCGCCCGAAACCCAAACAGATACCCATGAATTGGTTGTTCACAAAGGAAGAATTGATATTTTCAACCCTTCAAGAAAACCGGGCGGTAACAACCCTGAAATCGGCAAACAAATTTCAAATATGTTGAATTTAAGAAACAATGAATATAATGACGTTATTACAAAAGGTTCAACCTGCTGGATTAAACCTAAACCAGATAACGACGAAATTATTTGCTTTGCAAGACAATACGGCAACAAAACACTTCTTGTTTTAGGAAACAGAAACGTAAACAGAAGAAACAGCGCCAAAATTGAATTGCAAGATATTACAAAAAATACACAACTCAAAGATTTAACCCTGCCATATGGCGAAAAAAGCTATATTCAATCTGAAGACGGTGCTCTAAACGTAGATTTGGCGCCATCAAGAATTCATGTGTTTGAAATAAACGCCCCAAATATTGAAAACGATTCTTTCGATGTTTCAAAATTTGTAAACGGGGTATATACAAAAGTTAAATAAAATCTAAAGTTTTAACCAAAAAATACGTAATAGTATATGTAAGGTTAAAAGGGAACAGGAACTAAGGAGCAATTCCAGTGGACTTATCGAGAATAAACAAATCTAACAATTTAGAAAATAACGGCGTTTCTTTTTCCGGAAGAAAAACAATAAAAGATGATATGGGAAATTCCCTTATGAGAGTTTATCCGCCATCTTCAATTCAATTTGACCCGAAAACGGAAGAGCTTGGCATTGAATATATTACAATGACAAACGCTGAGAGCAAAAACAGAAAAAGAGAAAATTATGACTGGAAAGTAACTTCTCCAAAACCTGTCAGAATTAAAACCGATGATGACTTTAAAAAAGGCAACAAAACATATTTTGATATCGACCTGAAAAAGCAAAGGCTGAATAATGCAGGTGAGTTCGGGTATCGTTTTGTTGTTTACAAGAAAGATGATAAAGAGCTTAAAGATAAGCAAATTTTAAGAACATATACAGATTCAACAGGCTCTACAATTGATTTTGACAGTGATAATAAATTCACCGTTGCATCCACAAGGCAGGGCACTCCAAAAATTCAAGGGCCGATGGCTCACATATTCACGGATTCTTTGGGTGTTGTTGACAGGTTGAAAAAACAAGACGGCACAAAAATGACGCCCGAAGATTACGATGAGATGACCGCACAAATGAGAAGAAACCATTTTAACAGACTTGGCGGCACAATAAAAGATATAACTTCACGTCTTGACAGTGATTTTGAACCGTACGAATTAATTATGTCAACTCCTTTAATTGGCGGCGGCAAAATCGCATCTCACATGTATCACCCCGCAAACCACTTTAAGGTTTCGGAAGGAACAGGCACAAAAGATGATTTTCTTGACCTTCAGGTTGCATGTTTTAACCATGGCAAAGGCTATGTGCTTGATGGCGCTTTTACCTCACAAGGTTTGGAAGGGCTTCAATTAAACCAAGCTTTAATGTTTAAAGATTCAAAATTTAAATATTGGTTTAAAAACCCATCCGAAGGCGGTTTTCAGCTTGGCGTTTTGCCCGATTTTGACACAAAATATACAGGTATCAGAATTGTTAACCCGAAAGATGTTGAAGGCTATGAATATGACCCTACTCAGCCTACTTATATGCAATTTTATGATACAAGGCTTGTTTCAAAAGAACAATTGCAAGATTATTCCACGTTAATTGAGCAATACGACAACAAAATGCCTGTAGATCCTTATGAAATTACAACCCACAACGATGCCGTTTTACCGAACAGGTTTGAAATTGACCCTTCGGCAAAACCTTTTAGGGGAAAAACCTATGGCACCTTAGAAAAATGGGAAAAAGAAGGCGATTTGAAAGACGTGCTTGCGCCTGCAGGTGCGGCATACAGCCTTGTTAAAAAAGGCGAAGTAGGCGGCTTTACAGGGTGGGATGGCAACGTCGACCTTATTAAAATGAACCTTTCAAACCATGTTAATGATGTAAATTATAAAGAAGGCGCAAACCAAGCAAGAAACCATCTTTATAACGTTGCAAGATATTGGACGGAAGAAACAAGAAACGCACTTATTTTTGATGTTGCAAACGAAGTTTACACAAGAAGAAACACGGATGCATACAACCAAAATGTTCAATCTCAGCTTGCAACAAAATATTTATCCGACATCGAAGCAAAATTTGGCGTTGAAAAGGGCACATTATCAAAAATTTATAAAAAAGTTTTGAATGAAAAACACGCTTG
>DVKW01000224.1 GCA_018715855.1 Candidatus Galligastranaerophilus intestinigallinarum | reverse complement strand
TCAAATTTTCTTGCACATTTTTTATCAAACATAACGGCCAATTTAACATCATCAACTTTGCATTTTGTTTTAAGGTAATCAAGCAAAAATTTTAATGTTAGGCCCGTATCCATAATATCTTCAACAACCAAAACTTTTTGGTTTTCTAGTGGCGGCAAGGAAACATTTAGGGCTGAAACTCTTCCTGAAGAACATTCTGAGCACCCATAACTTGATAAACTGACAAATTCCATTCGAACGGGCATTTTTAAATATTTAACAAGTTCGCAAAAAAACATTACAGCCCCTTTTAAAACGCAAATTGCAACAATGGGCTCATCTTCTTTATAGTTTTTGTTAATTTCTTCCGCTAATTCTTTTATTCTTTTTTTTAATCTATTTTCATCAATTAAAGTTTTAAGTTCTTTTTCCATATTAAATTTCCTTTATCGTTATTTTATAACATTTTTTTTCGTTTTTATCTACCCTTAATTTTTCACTCATAGAAACCCCTGCTATATAAAGAATTTCATTGTTAAGTGCAATTAATGGAATTTTATCTCTTAATTCGGATGGAATTTTTTTCTTTATAAAATATGTTTTTAATTTTTGAGGTGTTTTTGACCCGAAGGGTGTAAAAATATCCCCTTCTTTTCTTGTTCTTATTTTGTAATTTTTAGTTATATCAAGCTTTATAAATTGGTTTTCTTTAAAATTATCAGGAATTTTAACTTCTTTTAAAAGAATTTCATAATTTAAAAATTTATTTTTTTCTTTTAATTCAATTTCATCTTCAAAAATTTCTTCTTTTAAATTTAAAATATAAATTTCATTGTTATAAACTTTTAAAAATAAATTTTTCCCGATTGAAATTTGATTTGAGGAATTATTTTGAACAAATTTAACAAGTTTATCAATTGTTTTATAATCTCTTGTTTTTAAAATTCCTTTTAAGTAGCGGTTTATAATTTCATATTGAATTTCTTTTTTTTGAGATAAAAATTTTTCTCTGTTTATTTTTTCATTTTTAATAATTTGTTTTTGAACCTTTGAAATAACATCATCCACAATTTTTTGGTTCATAACGTTTAGATTAATAAAATTTGAAATTGAATTAATTGTTTCGGGGTTAATTTCTTCCATAAGGGGAAGAATTTTTTCTCTTATTAAATTTCTTTTATATTTTGTATCAAAATTTGATTTATCAACTGCAAAAATAAGCCCGTTTTCTTTTGCATATTTTTCAATTTCTTTTCTATTAATTTCAATTAATGGTCTATAAAAGAAATCTCTCTGTTTTGGAATTGAATTAAGCCCGTTTGGGCCTGTTCCTTTAATTAGCCTGTATATAAGGGTTTCAACGTTATCATTTTTGTTGTGGGCAAGAAAAATGGCATCTGCCATAAATTTTTCTTTGCAATCTTCAAAAAATTTATACCTTAATTCTCTTGCAACAGTTTCTGTTTTTTTAACGTTTTTAGGCAAGGTTTCAGAATAAAATTCAATGTTTCTATCTTTTGCAATTTTTCTTGCAAGCTCTTCATCTTTTTTGGAATCAGCCCCGCGCCAATTGTGGTTAAGATGAATTGCAATAACTTTTATATTTTCTATTTTAGATAAAATATCAAGCAACGTGGCGCTATCAATTCCGCCTGATAGCCCCAGAAGAATTTTTTTATTTTCTAAACCATTTTCTTTTATAAATTTTTTAACACTGTTTATCATTTAATAATTCTTTTGTTTTTCTGACAAATTCTTTTGCAGCTTTTAATTTTTCATCTTCAGGCAAGTTTTCGGTCATTTTTCTTGCAAAGCTTCCATAGCCTATTGAACAAATTAAGCCTGCTTTATTTGCAAGTTCTGCGCTAAATTCGTTGCAGCCGCCTGATAAAATAACATCATAGCCTAAGCTTTTTACAAACAAACCAAAAGCAACGGCTTCAATTGTGCCGGCAAGTGTGTTATTTGCGCCATTCATTGAATTGCCGTCTGTTTGAACCATAAATTCTCTATTTCCCGATAATTCTTTTAGTTTTTCTAAAATTTTTTCTGTTTTATTGTTTGAAAAATAGGTTCTGTTAAAGCAAATGCTGATTTTTGCATTTTTGGCACAATTAGAATTATTAAGCGCTTTTATAATTTTTTTAAATTCTTCTTTTATAATTTTTTTATCTTTAATTGAAATGTGAATTTCGACTGTGTCTAATTTAACATCTTTTTTTAAAAGTTCAAAAAAGCCGTCATCATCGCTATCATATAAACTTATTGCGCCATATTTGCAAGCTTTTTTGCAGTGAGAGCAGCCTATGCATTTTAATTCGTTAACATTTGGCGGTTCAATTGCCCCTTCAATGCAAACTTTTTTGCATTTATTGCACAGTTTGCATAAAATAGGGTCTATTTTTGCTTTTTTGCCGTGGGTATCGCCTTTTATGGCGTAAGATGTGCAGAAATCAAAATCATCTAAATTTAAACCGTTTTCAATTAAAGTTTGCTCAATATCAGGAATTGTAGAGGGCGAAACATCAAAAATATCTGCCCCCGCTTTTGCCCAAAGCAAAACAAGGCTTTTCACCTTGTTTTTGTCTTTGTTTCCTAAACCCGTAATTAGTTTAAATTTTCCGCTCATAATTTTAAAAATTAATCAGGCAATGTGCCATGAACCAACGCAACATCTTTGCCGTCAAGTTCAAATGCTTTGCATAAAGCTTCCGTTGCTTGTTTTGCGTGCATTTTTTCAACAAGACAGCTAATTTTAATTTCAGATGTTGAAATCATTTTAATGTTGATGCCTTCTTTAGCCAATGTTTCAAACATTTGAGCTGCAATACCGGGGCGGTCTATCATGCCTGCACCTACTATTGAAATTTTTGCAATGTCTTCATCTATATGAATGTTAGACGGGTTCATAATAGATGTAATCTCATCTTTTAAGGTCATAAATTTTTGAAGGTCGTCTTTATCAATAGTGAATGCTATATCGTTTGTGTTATTTGAACTTCTTGCATAGGATTGAATAATCATATCAACAGAAAGTTCATATTTTGCAAGTAATGTAAAAAGTTTGCTTGCATTACCGGGTCTGTCCGGTATATCACAAATAACAACCCTTACTTGTGATTTATCGCAAGCAAGCCCTGTAACGGGTTTATAAATTTCCATTTTTTCAACTCCTATAACAAGTGTTCCTAAATCGTCTAATTTAAAGCTGCTTCTTAAGCGCATTGGCACCTGAAACTGTTTTGCCGTTTCAACTGACCTTGGGTGAAGAACATTTGCACCAACTCTTGCAAGTTCAAGCATTTCTTCATAAGAAATTTCTTTTAATTTTTTTGCGGTTGGCACAACCCTTGGGTCTGTTGTGTAAATGCCTTCAACATCGGAATAAATATCGCATCTTTCGATTCCAAGGTTTTCAACCTGCAATTTTGCAGCTATTGCAACAGCGGAAGTATCTGAGCCGCCACGGCCCAATGTTGTTATTTCGCCTTCTTTTGTTATGCCTTGAAAACCTGCAACAATAACAATTTCGCCTTCTTTAATATGGCTCATTAATTTTTCTGTTTTAATATCAACAATTCTTGCTTTGGAATGGGTGTCTTCCGTATATATTCCAACCTGAGCACCTGTCATAGAAACCGCTTTATACCCCATTTCTTGAATTGCTATTGCAAGAAGCGAAATAGAAATTTGTTCGCCCGTTGACATAAGCATATCCATTTCTCTTGCTGAAGGGTTTTTTGAAATTTCATGAGCAAGTTTTATGAGGTTATCTGTTGTATGCCCCATAGCTGAAACTACAACCACAACGTCATTTCCAAGCTCTTTTTCTCTAACTACGGCTCTTGCTACATTTTTAATTTTTTCAACATCTGCTAAAGACGTACCGCCAAATTTTTGAACTACTATTGCCATTGCTTCTCAATTTTCCTTAATTTTAATTAAATTGTTCTTAATTGCTAATATTTTGGAATCTATTCCCGTTTCATTATGCAGTGAGATTATTTTATCACAAATTTTAATTGTTTCATCAATTAATTCAAGATTATTACTTTTTGTTATTTTATATTCATTAATAAGCACCCTTAAATATAAAATATCGTTTGTGTCTTTCAATTCTTCTTTTTCTTCAAGAGGGCCTAAAATGCTTTCTGCTTCTTCAATTTTGCCCATTTTGATAAGGCATTCCGTTTTTGCAAATTTTGCAATTTCATAATCAGGGTTAATTTTTAGCGCTTCATCAAGTTTTTCAAGTGCTTCAAAATATTCGTTGTTATTTAAAAGCAAAACACCATACATTAAAAGAATTTTTATATCTTTTTTATTTTCTTTATATGCGCTTCTTATTTTTCTTATTGCGTTTTGAATGTCGCCTGTTTTTAAATATGCATTTGCAAGGCTTATTTTTGCATCTGTATTTTTCGGGTTGTATTCAACAGCTTTTTTCCAATATTCAAGAGCTTCTTCTTTTTTGTTCATTAATTCATAGCAAGATGCAATGTTCAGATAAATATGCCCTGAATTTATATTGCTTGCAACTGCTTTTTTATAGTATTTTATGGCGTTTTCATAATCATTTTTTCTTATGTAATATTGCCCCAAGTTATAAAGAGCAATTGTGTGGTCGGGTTTTATTTCAATTGTTTTTTCAAGCATTTTTGCCGCTTCATCTTCTTTTTCGGTTTTAAAATATGAAATAGATAAAGCGTAATATGCAAGGTGGTTTTTATCGTCAAGCTCAATTGCTTTTTTTAATTTTTCAAAAGATTCTTCCCATTTTTTAAAGAATTGGAAAGAAACGCCCCAAGAATAATAAAATTGTGAAGTCGGGCTGCATTCTTTTAGTGTATTAGGGTACACGCTAAAACATTCTTTTTCGTTTTTTAATTGAAGCCAGCTTTCTGCAAGTGCTATATAGCATTCAATTCTTTTGGGGTTTATTGCAATTGATTTTTTTGCATATTTAATTGCTTCCGTAAATTGTCCCGTTAAAAAAGAAATTGAAGCCAAGTGGTAATAAGCATCCGAATGGAAAGGGTCAAGCGAAACTGCTTTTTTAAGCCTTTCAACTGCATTTATGTAATCTTTGCACTGAGAACATAAAACCCCCCACAAAAACCAACCTTGGATATTTCCGGGGTTTATGTGGCAGGCTGTTTTAAAATCTAAGTGCGCTTCTTTAATTTTGCCTGTTTTTGCGTAAAAAATGGCCCTATTGATATAAGTTTGAGAATTTCTCGGGTTAATTTTAATTGATGTTGAAAACGCTTTTTTGGCTTCTTCAAAATTTTCCATTTCAGAATAAACAGAACCTAAAATTTGATAAGCTTTTGCGTTTTCATTATCAAGTTTTGTTGCTTTTTTTAAGTAATTAAGAGCAAGTTCATATTTATTTTCTTTTGCAAGAACAATTGCAAGGTTTACATAAGAATCCGAATTTGCATATGGCATTTCAACACTTTTTTCCAAAAGTTCAAGCGCTTTTTTTTCATCGCCTGAATCTAAAAGTTTAATGCCCCAGTTCATATAAGCATAACTTGGCATTGAAACTTCGCCTGCATTTTCTTTATAAAGGTTTATAAAATCATCAAGCTTGTTTATTTTTTTTACCAGTTTTTTGATGAAATCCAGCATAAATAGTATAATACTATTCATTTTAAAAACTATCAACCTTGTTAATATTGGTTAATTAAAACATTTTTTTGGCAACATCTGTGATATAAGGCACATAGGGCAATTTGCCAAAAAGTGCAATAAAAGAAAGGTAACATAGGAACAACAAAAGCAGATAGTTTATAAAGTTCATTGTGTTGAATATCGGTGTTTCAAAAAGAAAAATGTGGAATTTCAAAAATAAAGTGCCGATAAACGGAATATTTATAAGAAGCCCTATAAAAATTCCGTAAGCAAGGCTTATTACTGCATATAAAATTGACAAAACAAAAGATTGAACCAAATTACAGGTTAAATATCTGCTCATTGGTTTTTTTATAACAAGAATGCTTATTAAAAACCAAATAAAACCTATTGTTCCCAATGTTAAATAAGAACCTGCCGCAATAATTCTTTCAAATATTGAAACTTCAAATTTATGCTGCATGTTTTATTTTTCCTTCAATAAATTCGTTTAGAATATCAATGTATATAAGCGTTATTTCGGCGTTATCTTTTGTAGATTTCATTGCAAGCCTGTAATAATTAATTGCATCTTTCATATTGGAATTTAACATATATGCGTTTGCAATGAAAACATAAACCATAGTTTTATTTTCGGTTAATTCTAAGCTTCTTTTATATGTATCAATTGCTTCATCATACCTTTTTTCATTTAATAAAAGGTGCGCTAAAAGCATATAAGCATTTGGCTTTTTAGGTTCCAATTCAATTGCGTTTTTATAATATTTAATTGCATCATCATATTCTTTTTCATCGGAATGAAAAATTGCTCTGCAAACCCAAGCGGAATAATAATCGGGTTTAATTTGAACCGCTTTTTCGAAAAATTCTTTTGCTTCTTCTTTTCTGTTTAATTGAACATAAAGGTTGGCAAGGGCAAGCGCCACCTGTTCGTTATCGTTTCTTATTTCAAAAGATTTTTTATAATTTTCTTCCGCCAGTTTGAAATCACCCGTTCTTTGGCACAATGTGCCGTAGTTTGCAAGGCATTCGGAGTTGTTCGGTTCAAATTTTAATGCACGAAGGAAAAATTCTTTTGCATCGGGAAATTTGCCGTTGTCTGAATATAAAATGCCCATTGCATTAAAAATTGCGGCATTATTCATGCCTGTTTTCACTGCCGCTTTATATTCTTTCATTGCATCTTCAAAATCGTTTATTTCAGCATAAACATTGCCCAAATTATAATGAAGAAGGCTGTTGTCGGGCTCAATTTCAAGGCCTTTTATATAAAATTTTAAAGCTTCTTTAAATTCTTTTGCATAAAATTTAATGCTGCCTGAATTTAAAAGTGCTTGAATGTCGTTTTCATCTTTCTTTAAAATTTCCTGATATATATTAAAGGCAGATTTAAAATCTTGTTTATCAATGTATATATCCGCAAGCGCCCTGTAATTGTTAAGGTTATTAGGGTCTTTTTTAATTTCTTCGGTTAAATTTTTAATTTTATCTTCACTCATTTTATTTGCCCTTTTTTTTGAATATTTTAAATTATACCAAATCGGATGCAATTTGGCACGATTATTAAAAATGTTTTTATTATATAATTAGAAATATGAAAAATGTTTTATTTATAATTGATGAAATTGAATTTAAGTATTTTGAGTTTAATGTTTTAGTTACCGATTTTTGGATGATAAAAACCTTTATTGAAGAAGGTTATAAAGTTGACATTACAACAAAGCATGAACTTTTTTTGGAAGGAAACAAACCGTTTGCGCTTGTTTATTCAACAAATGTTAAAAGCAATGATATTTTTAAATCGGAAAATAGAATTAAAAATTGTTTAAATAATTATGATGTAATTTTTACTCGTCCTGACCCGCCTGTTGATATAGATTTTATTAATGCAACTTATGTTCTTGATTATTTGGATGAAAAAGTTTTTTGCATAAATAACCATAGAGCACTAAGAAACATAAACGAAAAACTTTATATAAATAAATTCCCTTCCTTAGCACCAAAAAACATTGTTACATCTGAAAGTTCTTTAATAAAAGAATTTTTGTTTGAAAACGGGGAAATTATTATAAAACCTTTAAATAAATGTTTTTCTTCAGGTGTTTTTTACCTTAATTCAAAAGATAAAAATATAAACGCAATCATTTCAACCGCAACAGACAACGGCAAAACAAAAGTTATGGTTCAAGAATATTTAAAAGGAATTGAAAAAGGCGATAAAAGGCTTATTTTTATTGCAGGCGAAATTTTAGATTATGCAGTAACAAAAGTTGCAACTAACAACGATTTTAAATTTAATGAACATAAAAAAGAAAATTTAATTTTGGGAAATTTAACTTTAGAACAAAAAAATATGGAAAAAATTATTTCAAAAACTTTGCTTGAAGATGGAATTTATATGGCAGGGCTGGATGTTATAGACGATAAAATAATTGAAATAAATATAACAAGCCCATGCTTTTTTATAAATGAAATTAATTCATTATATAACATTAATTTTGAAAAAATTATTTTTGAAAAAACCGAAAAACTTATTAAATTGCACACAGAAAGGCATTTTTCAACTTGCTAAAAAATTTTTTACGGAAAGCGCAAAAAAATTTTTTCACATGTTTTAAACAAGTGCTATGAGAGTTAATAAAATGATACTACCGAATAATTTAGCCATGCATGGCAGCGTATTGAACCTTGAGAGGCAAAAGCTGCACGAAAATGCAGAACATAAAAACAACAATTTAAACAAATATAACGATTTCAGACCCGCAGAGCGTGTAAGCTTAGGCGGGTCTGAACTTTTAGGGGGTATAAATTCAAATGCCTCTACAAAAGCTTCAAATGCACCTTCTTTTACCGGAAAAGAAAAAATTGTTAAAACAACTGCTGAAATGGTAAAAGATATTACAAAAGAAGCAATTAATAAAGGTGCAATGGAAGATATTCCCAAATGGGCAGATAAAATGGGCGGCGCTAACTGGTTTAAGGGTGTTTTAAAAAGTGTTGATAAAAATGAAACCTTTTATGAAGCACTAACGGCGCTTGTTGTTGCAGGCATGTTGAAACCAGTTTGCGTTTTGGCCATGCCGGGGGCTGAAATGGAAGATAAACAAATGTCTGCCACCAAAAACTCTGTTTCCGCTTTCATTGGCTTTGGCTTGTCAAATTTAATTTTAGGGCCGTTTTCATCTGGCGTTAATAAAGTTGTAAAAAGTATAGATTCAAAAGACCCCACAAAATATATAAAAGATATGAACTATGTGGATGTTCTTAAAAACGAAGAATTAATCACGCTTGCAAACGGCACAAAATTAAAAAGCACACTTGGCGATGCTTTTAAAACTACATACAAAAAAATCCCCGATTTGGGCGTTTCACCGATGAAGGCTGCTCTTACAATTGCGCTCACACCATATATATTAAAATTATTATTCGGGAAAGACAAAGCCGGCAAAAAAGAGAAAGCGAAAACCCCGGTTGAAAACCCGATGAACAAAATGACGGTTATGAATGCAATCAGAATGAATTCAAACAATGTTCATCCGGCACAGCCTGCATTTAGCGGCAAAAACAAAAATAGTGAAAATTCAAACATTTCATTTACGGGAAACCTTCAAAATTCCAACCCTTCATTTAAGGGTTCAGCGGCTGTTGAAGCGGCTGATGCAGCTTCAGATGTTTTTGCATCGGGCGTTAAAAAGACAATTGAACTTGTTAAAAAACAAGATAAATCAAAAGGCTTTAAAAGGTTAAAAGAATTATACAACAGTATTTTTGACGAACATATAGCAAAAGGTATCGGCTGGGTTGCGCCAAGAAAAATGGGGCAAAAACTTGTTGAAACAACGGCAAGGTTTGAAAAACCTTCTGCAAGATGGTCTGATTTGGCTTCATTCGCAATCACATATTTTTATGTAAGCAACACTGCAAAATCTGAAAAAATTGAGGAAGAAAGAAAACTTCCTTTAATGATAAATAACGTCATGGTAACGGCAGCTTCATCTACTGCGGCATTTTTAATTGATAAATACACGGATAAACCGATGGAAAACCTGTTAAGAAGCTATTTAAAACACCATGATGCAGATTTATACAATAAATCTAATGCAAAAATTGTTGATTCGCTAAAAATTGCTCTTGAAGAAGGAAAAGACAATATCGATTTAGACGCAATGAAGCGCCATTCGGATGAGCTTTTATCAGGCGGCTTTGACAATTTATCGGATGCGCTCAAAGATTCAATAAATGCGCTTAAAAACAATGATATAGTTCAAAGAGCAATTAAAGAAAAAATTATTGAAAACGATGATATTGCAAAACTGGCTGCTTCCGGCTTTGAAAAACAGGCAAAATCAATATACGGCAACATTTCAAAAGCAAAATCATTAACGGTATTCACTTTAACCGTAAGATTTTTGGTAACCGTTTTAATGACGCCTGTTATAGGCAGAGTGGTTGCTTTTGTAAATAAAAAGCTTGGAAGAACAAAAGATGATGATTCAAACGGCAAACAAAATGCTTATCCTAATGCGCCGATTCCGGGGTCTGAAACATTTGGCATGAAAGATTATATGAAAACATTATCAGGTGTTACAATTCCAAATACTTCAAGTTTAAATAACAACCAATTTTCATCAACCGAACAAAATTCTTCAATAAATAAAGAAGAAGTTGATGAAGATGACAAAGATGATGATGATGATTAATATTTTCTCTTTTTAAAATCTTTTTTCATGGTTTAATAGGTATATATAGTAGCTATTAAAAAGGATATGAAAAATGATTGTTGTAATGGAGCCAAATGCAACCGACAAAGAGGTTGAAAAAGTTGTTCAATATCTTGAAAAACACGGGTTTAGAGTAAACATTAACTATGGTGATGTTTTAAAAGTTATTGCCGCTATTGGCGATAAAAGAATTTTAAGCCCGCAAATTATTGCAGGTTTTGATGGTGTTAAAACAGTTAAAGCCATTCAAGAACCTTATAAATTGGCTTCAAGAACGGCGCACCCAG
>DVKW01000223.1 GCA_018715855.1 Candidatus Galligastranaerophilus intestinigallinarum | reverse complement strand
TTTGTCATTCTTTTTTTCTTTATTCATAATGTTCAATGCGTTAAAAATGGCTTTAACGTTTGCAATTGCGGTTGATTCATGGCGTGCTCTGCCTATAACTTCGTTTCCTGTTTCATCTTCTAAGTGAATTTCACTTTGTGCAACTGCACCTGCGCCTTTTAAGTCAGTATCAGGTGAATTTTGTTCATAATGTAAAAGTTTAACCTTAAAGCCTGATTTATTCAAAGCATTAATGCAAGCATCCACAGGGCCGTTGCCTTCACCTTTTACTTTATATTCTTCGTTTTTATATCTGAATTCGATTTCAAAAATGCCATCGTCTAAATAGCCAAGATGCCTGAATTTGAAATCACCTTTAACATTAAATGTTTCACTGAAATAAATATCCAATAATTTGGCTGTCGGTAATTCTCCGACTTTTTCGGCCGCTTCTTTAATAATCGGCTGTAATCTGATTGCTTCTTGAATTGTAATCGGGTATCCTGCGTTTGAAATAACTTCAAATATTGCCGTTTTGCCTGATTGAGAAGTAATGCCCATTTTTTCATCGTCTTTTCTGCCGATTAAAGAAGGATGAATTGGCCTGTATGCGCCTTTTTCCATATCTTTTGTTTTAAGTGCACCGTCTTGGTGAATGCCTGATCTGTGAGCCAAAGCGTCAGGCCCTATTAAGGGGGCTTTTTCCCAAATGGGAACTTTTGACATTTGCGCTACAATTAATGCGGTTTCATAAATTTTTGATAAATCAACAGGAACATCAACGCCAGAATTATGCAGTGCAACCGCAACTTCATAAAAATTGGTGTTGCCTGCCCTTTCTCCCAAACCATTTAAGGCGCATTCCAATTGAACTGCCCCTCTAAAATAGCTTTCAACCGTTGTGGCTGTTGCCATTCCTAAATCATTATGGTTATGCACGGAAATTGTAACAGAATCATCGATATTATTTCTGACTTTTTCAACCATATCAATAAAAGTTCCGGGGCGGCATCTTTCAACGGTATTTGGCAAATTCAAAGTTGTAGCACCCGCTTGAACAATTTCTTTCAGAGTATCTATAACAAAATCAAGGTTTTCGCCGCAATCACCAAAATGTTCCACAGAAAATTGAACTTCGCCTTCTTTATTTGCTTTTTTTATTTCATCATATGCAAATTTAACCGCTTTAATTGCTGTTTGTTTTGCTTCATTTGGGTCTTTATTTAAAACGTATTTCATATGAAAAGGTGATAAGGTTAAAAACACGTGTATTCTTGGTTTTTTGGCTTCGCCAATTGAATTCACCGCACTTATAATATCGTGTTCAACACACCTTGCTAACCCTGATATAACAAGGTTATCGGGCGCCATTAAAGATAATTCTCTGCAAGCTTCAAAATCCATTTCTGAACTTGCAGGAAAGCCCACTTCAACCCCTTGAACTTTTAAATCCAAAAGTTTTTCAAAAATAATTTTTTTATCTCTTAATTCCCAAGGTTTTTTTAATGCTTGATTTCCATCTCTTAATGTAATATCATAAAAAAACGGCTGCTTCATCAGTAATATCCTTATTCAATTGTTAAGCAATTTAATCTTAACATAAAATTAATATCATTGGGTATTGACAATTAACTACTATGAATGTAATATTAAAAATTGTTAATACTATCCAACAAAAAACGCAACTTTATATTGTGTTTTATTTTATCATGACTTGGGAAAGACAATAACAAGAAGGTAAGATTTGAAAGTATCACCTGTAAACAATCAATCGACAAATTTTAAAGGCTTTAATGCCGGAACAATTTTATCTAAAGCTGCAAATATTAACAGCTGGCAGCAGCGTGCCGCATTGGGTGTTGCTGCAATGACTTTTCAGCCTATCATCGATTTAACAAATAAAGATGTTGATAAAGATACAAGAAGAATTTCTGCAAACAGAAGTTTTGCAAAAGGTTTAGTGGGAACAGCAACAGGTATTGCAATCAGAAGCGGCTGCATGAAAGCTATTGAAAAGGGTTTCAGCAACGAAAACTTTACAAACAAAATTGCAAAATACACAGCCGAAAACTTTTCGGATGAAGCAATTGAAAAATCAAAAGATTTTATTAAAAACCAAGGCGGGGCAAAAAAATACGCTTCAGTTATGGGAACGGTTGTAGCACTTGGTGTTATGTTATTTACAAACTTTTTGATAGATGCACCTGTTACAAACTGGCTAACAAACAGAATGAACGAAAAATTAGAAAATAAACCCGAAAATACAAAACCTGAACCTACGGAGGCTGCAAAATGAACATAATTGAAGGCGCAGCCAAAGCAGGCGGAAAAATTTTAAATGAAAGCGTTAAAAACAACGGCAATTTCTTGTTCTTATCTGCCGCTGCAGGTTGGGTTTTGGCCTCAATGGCGCAAACAATCGGCCTTATTACAAATAAAGAAATCGGCAAAGAAGAAAAGAAATTCCTTGTTCCTCAAGAAGTTTTAGATGGCACATTTAATATTGCATCTTATGCGGCAGTTACGGTTCCGATTATGAACCTTGCAAGCAAAGTTGCAGGCAAAAAAATGCCAAATAATAAACAAGCAATAGAAGGTGCAAGAACTTTGGCTGCTATTGCAGGCGGTGTAATTTCAAGCAACATAATAACCCCTGTTTTAAGAAATAAATCAAGCGTTGTAATTAAAAAAATTATGGAAAAAAAGAATTTAACTCCTCCGCCGCCTGAAATTTATGATGGCAGAACGTATCCTAACTTTAGAGCAAAACAACCCTTAACAATGCAAAACTACATTAACTTTACAAAAAGTATGCCGCATTCAGGTTCGCTTAAAGTTTAGTTAATCTTTTGATACAAATTTTACAATATCAAAAATTCTATCTCTTAGTTCTTTGTTTGAAATATTTAATTCTTTTGCAACTTGTTCAAAAGAAGCACCTTTAACATATTTTTTATAAAAAACTGAAATATATTTTTTGCTTGGCTTTAATTTGTCTATTTCAGCCAAACGCTTTAAAATTTTTTTAATATATTTGTTTTCTTCCGTTATATCAAATATAACGGTTTTCGGGTCTTGAATTAAATCTATTTTGTCTTTTATTAAATTTTCTGCCATATAAGGCTCTTTCGGTTCTTTATCAATAAAATTGTTAATGAAATCTTTTAGATAATTATACACTTCATTTTCATCTTCGAAAACATCTAAAAACATTGCAGATTTTAAAAAAATGTCGCTCACGATATAATCTGCATCATTTTGGTTTTCTTTGATAATGCCGTTTGTTTTAAGAATATTATATATAATTTGTTTCTTTTCTGTACTGTTCAAAGGAAAATTTCCTTTATAGGGTGTGTAATTTTTTATTCTTCCATCATTTGTTTCAGTTTATATGCAGCTGTTAATAAAGGGTCTATGGTGGATGAAAACGGTGGCGAATACGGCAAATCCAAGTGAAGAAATTCATTTATTGTTAAATTTGCACGAAGTGCAGATGCTACAACGCTTATTCTTTTATCAACATCGCCCTTGCCAATTGCTTGTGCGCCAAGAATTTCACCTGTTCTTTTATCAATTGTTAATTTAACCTTTAAAGTGCCAATTTTTGGCATATAGCCTGCCTTGTCATATTCTTCAACCATTGCAGAAATTGGGCTTATATTAAAATAATTTGTTAATTCTTTTGCCTGATTTTCGCTTAAACCTGTCATTGAAATTCCATAATCAAAGAATTTTGTTACCATAGAGCCTAATATTCCGTCAAATTGTTCCGATATGCCCGTGAAATCGGAATTTGCATTTATTGCGGCAACTCTTCCCTGTTTATATGCAATTGTCCCTAAAGCCCTATAAACGGATTGTTTTGTCGGAATAAAAATGTTTTCGGTGCAATCGCCTGCAGCCCAAATATTTTCAATATTTGTTCGCATTTTATTATCAACCTTAATAGCACCCGTTACGCCTGTTTCAATTCCCGCATCACGTGCTATATCTACATTTGGTTTAACCCCAACTGCAACAACGCAAAAATCTGCTTCAATTTTAGCGCCGTTTTTTGTAATTACTCCTTCAAAATTTTCTTTTCCTAAAAATTCAACAACTTCATCGTTATTAATAAATTCAACAAGCCCTTTTGAATTATTTTTAATTTCATTCATAATTTCAATTGAAATTTCATCGTCAAAAACAGGCATGATTCTTGATGATTTTTCAATAACCGTTGTTTTAATGTTATTTCTTATAAAAGCTTCTAAAAGTTCAAGCGCAATGTAGCCTGCGCCAATCAACACGGCAGATTTTGAAGTTTGCGCCAAAGTTTTTATGTTTATGCCGTCTTGAATAACTTTAAGGTTAAATACATTTTTTAAATTGTAGTTTTTTATGTTTGGTATAAAAGGGCTTGAACCAATTGTTAAAATTAATTCATCATAATTAACTTCTTTTTCGTTGTTAAAAATAACCGTTTTTTTATCCGGATTAATTTTTGTGCATTCATGGTTTAAAAAAACGTCAATTCCCATTTTTTTAAATTCATCCGGCGTTCTTACCATTAAATTGTTAATGTTTGGAACTATTCCCCCTATAAAATAAGGAAGCCCGCAAGCCGAATATGACACCATATTTTCTTTCGTGTACATTTCAACTATATTTTCGGGGTTAATTCTTTTGCATTTTGATGCAGCCTTTGGGCCTGCTGCGCAGCCGCCTATAATAACGATTTTTTTCATGATAAATTGAATATAAAATAAGGAGAAAAAAATTGCATGTTACAGGCGGGCAATATAAGGGTGTAAAGGTTACTATACCAAGTTGTGCAAAACCAACTTTGTCTAAAACAAGAGAAAGTGTTTTTAACGTTTTATATTCAATTTTGGGCGATTTTAACAATAAAATTTTTTTAGATTTATTTTCAGGTTCGGGCATTATGAGTTTAGAAGCCCTTTCAAGAGGTTTTAAAACAGTTTCTATAGATAAAAATTCAAACGCCATAAAAACAATAAAAGAAAATTTAAAAATTGCAAAAGAAGGCTTTGAAATTATTAAAAGCGATTCGGTTAAATTTGTTGAACAAACTGATATAAAGCCTGATGTTATTTATATAGACCCGCCTTGGGAAATTAATTATGAAGAAGCAATTTTAAAAGTTTATGAAAAATTTAAAGATGCAATTATTGTGATTGAATATGATAAAAAAAGAATGCAGGAATTTTCCCGAATTTACGGCAAAATATCTGCACCCTTTAGAGAAAAGGTTTATGGTCGTTGTAAATTAGATTTTATAAAAACCTAAAAAA
>DVKW01000222.1 GCA_018715855.1 Candidatus Galligastranaerophilus intestinigallinarum | reverse complement strand
GATGGTGAATAAATAACCCCTGCATCACCGAGCATTTTTCCAATGTCACCTGTTTTGTGCATTAAAATAGCATTTTCAGGCAATTGAGATTTAATCAAAGTTCTGTTTTCCACATGGCTCATATATTCTTTGATATTTGCAGCAGATTGGATGGGCAAAAACTTTTGATTATCTATATTGTACAACATTGTTGCAATGTCATAAGGTGTTGTAGTGTTTGTTCCTTTTAAATCGGGAAGCCATGATGTAACTTGCGTTTTTGAAAAGCCCCAATGCCTTATTGCAGCGTTTAATTGGTTTATTCCGCCAACTTCTTCAATTAACATGTTTGTTGCGGAATTATCCGATTTTCTTATCATAATTTTTGCTAAATAGTCAATCGAATAATCAACATCAGCGCTTTTAAACTGCAAATTTCCCGAGCCTTCCGTTCTGTGGGCTTCCGTGAAGGTTATTTTTTTGTCTAAACTGATTGGTTCAAAGCCTTCTTTTTCCAAATCCTTGTTTCTGTTGAAGAAATCCAATAAAACAGGAATTTTAATAATACTTGCTGCGGGGAAAATTTCATCTTTATTTATATCAACGGTTTTTCCCGTGTGGTAATCATATATAAAAATTCCCGCATGAAGATTTTTATAATTGTCTAAAATCGGCAAAATGCTGTTTTTAAGGCCTGTTAATTCACCCGTTGAATTAATTGAAAGCATTTTTTCCGCACCTTTTGAAGGAGTTCCTGCCAAAATATTTTTATTTAAAAAAGTTAAATTATTAACATAGTTCAAAGTTGGTGCATAAACTTCTTCTGCATTAAAATCAAGGGAAGAATTATTTAATCTGTTAAGATAAACAGGTTCTATAAAATTTGGCAAATTAAGAGAAAAAGCACCCAACAAAATTGTTGACCAAACAAAAACAGCCGCTGCGATTTTTGGCTTAGAATTTCTGTTTTTGCGTGTTTTTGGCACATTTTTATATTCCGAACATTTTATATTATCGGTTGCTTTACAATTAAAATTTGAATTTTGTTTCGGATAATTTTCATAGTAAATATTTTGCATAAAATCAATATAACAAACTTTAAATTTCGGGGCTTTAATGTAAAAATTTTTTAAACTTTTTGGATGATATAAATTTCTTAACTTAGTTTGAAAAATATGATATACTCAAAACTATGAAATTTTTATACATATTAATTTTACTTATTTTTATTTCAATTACACCTGTTTTGGCAAAAGACACGGTGCAAACAAAAGACACGATTTTAACAGGTAAAATATTTTCTTATGTTGACGGGCTTATAAAAATTAACAAAAGCGGCATGGAATATACTTTTACAAGGTCTAAAAACATAGATTATTTCGGTGATTTTATTCAATATAAAGAAAAACCTTTGTCAAGAAATCTAACGGATGCAACTTGCAGAGTAATTTATATAGATTTATACAAAGTTGTTTTTGAAATTCCTTCCGCAAGAATACAAGTACCGAGATACAGAGTTAAAAACATTGTTTTAAATGCTAATTAGGAGATAAAAAATGAATGTAGTTATTTATTCCGATAATAACAACGATGAACTTAAAAATATTTTAGAAGATGTGAATGATGTAAACTTAAGGCTTGAGCCTGCAGACAGTTTACCTCATTATAAAGATATAAATGCTTCCGTTATTATTCTTGATATGCCGCTTGATAAAATCAAAGAAACATCGGCAATCACAAAATTTGACGCAGGCGTTTTGGTTATTGTAGATGAAATTCCCGATATGACAATAAGAGCAATTGTTCATGATTTTATTAAACGCCCGATTAATTCAATTGAATTAAAAGTAAGAGTTGAAGCTTTAATGAAAGCGGTGCACTACAGACATTCACTAAGCAAAGTTTCAATAACAGATGAATTAACAGGCCTATATAACAGAAAATATCTTCATGCAAGGCTGGATGCGGAAATTTCCCGTGCAAAAAGGTATGGAACAGACCTTTCATGCTTATTAATAGATATCGACTTCTTTAAAACAGTAAACGATATGTACGGTTATGATTGGGGCGATGTTTTATTAAAAAAAGTGGCAGAAATGTTAAGTGCTTTAATCAGAAAAGAAGATATTTTAACAAGATACGGTGATGAAGAATTTCTTTTAATTCTTCCAAATACATCTGAACAGCAGGCGTTCATTTTTGCGGAACGTTTCAGACGTGATATAGAAAAAATGGAATTTATTCCCGCACAAGAAGAAGAACGCCACCCAATCACAATTTCTGGCGGCATTTCAAGTTATCCGTTCTTAGAAAATGTTGAAGAAAATTCAAACTCTTTAATAAGATACGCAGAACATGCCTTATATAATGCAAAACAAAGCGGCAAAAACCAAATTGTGCAGTTTTCAAAAATAAATTTAGGGTTCTAAAATGATAAAAAACGGCCCTTGTAAAAGAATTATCCCTTGCTTAGACGTTAAAAACGGCGAAACCGTAAAAGGGGTAAATTTTGAAAACCTTAAATATGCGGGTGATTGCATTGAGCTTGCAAAAAAATATTCGGATAACGGCGCAGACGAGCTTGTTTTTCTTGATATAACCGCAACAAACGAAAAAAGAAAAACGGTTGTTGAGCTTGTTCAAAAAGTAGGTAAAAATGTTTTTATCCCATTCACGGTTGGCGGCGGAATATCTGATATCGAAGATATAAGGTGCATTTTAGCTGCAGGGGCGGATAAAATTTCAATTAATTCCGCAGCTGTTAAAAACCCCGATATTATATCAAAATGCGCAGAATATTTTGGCTCTCAATGCATTGTAATTGCAATTGATGCCAAAAGAATTGACGGCGATTTTTACGTTTTTATAAACGCAGGCAAAAAAAATTCCGGCAAAAAACTTTTAGACTGGGCAAAAGAAGTTGAAGAAAAAGGTGCGGGCGAAATTTTATTAACTTCAATGGATTTTGACGGCACCCAAAAAGGTTTTGATATTGAAATGTTGAAAATGGTAACAGATAATATAAATATTCCGATTATTGCATCGGGCGGCGCAGGGGCTGATAGTAACCATTTTATAGATGTTTTTAACAAAACAAATGTTGATGCCGCTTTGGCTGCTTCGATTTTTCACTTTAACACATTGCCGATTGATGTTTTGAAGAAAGAATTATTTGAAGCGGGCATTGAAACAAGAAGAATTATTTAGTTTTTTATTCCAATAAAAAAGCCGCATATAATGCGGCTTTTTGTTTATAAATTTTGGATTTAGCTGAAATATTGGAACGTTCTTTCGATGTTGGATTGAATGATAGAATCGACTGATTCCATTTCTTGTTCCACTGCTTTTTTCTGTGTTTCAATTTGGTTTAATTTGTTTTCAAGACGGGTATCAAGAGTGTTTACTTTTGCCATTGCAGTGTTATATTCTGCTTGTGCTGCCGCGTCATCTTCCGTATAGTATCTGGATGTTACCGTTGATAATGATTCTAAGCTTTTTCTTACATAGAAGCTATCTTCCGTTTCAACCGTGGCTTCATCTCCGTCTTTAATAACACCTGATGAACCAACAATCATAGATGTAGAATCAACGTTTGCAGTTTCTGATGTATCTTGAATCCATAATTGATATGAACCGTTTGATAAACCTGTTTGAAGGGGTGAATTTGAACCGTTTGTGTTAAGTGCTTCAACTACGTTTTTGTAATAGTTATACAAAGCTTTGTTTGAACTTTCAAGCTCATCTAACGAAGTCATTGTGCCGCCAACGTTTACTTCATATTCAACTTCATAATCGCCGACAGGAACACCGCCATCATCTGTTTGCGGAACTGATGTTGCCCTTACGATAGGATTACCGTTAGCATCCGCAATAATAACAGATGCACCTGTGCCGCCCAATGAAGCTTGTGAATTTGCCAAAGTTTCAAGGCTCATTGTTTGTTGTTGAGTTTCACCGTCCTTAAATACACGGCAAGTGTAAATTGTGTTTGTTGTTTTGTCAGAATATTCCTGAGCAATGGTTTCTTGTTCCTGAGCAAGCAAAAGACGTTCTTGTTCAACATTTTGAGCTTGAAGTTCAAGTGCGTCATTCTTTGCCGTCAGTAATAATAGTCTTGCTTGTGATGCTGCTAAACCCATTTTATACCACCTTTATGTTATGTTAATTCTTTTCTTTTAAGGACATATATACTAATAAAAACTTTTTTTTATATACAAAATACATAATCTTTGTATATTGTTACATTGCTTAACAATTTTTATTTTCTTTATATCCTTTTCTTTTTTTTCAGCCTCTTCAGCCGATTTTTACATTTTCTTGCTATTGTTAACGACAATTTTTTAAAAAAACTTTAATTTGATGTTTTTTGACTTAATATTTTGTAACATTAGAAGCAATAAATTAAGCCGCATTTACCTAATACTTTGCATTGCAAAAACTTTTTTATTTGAATTATAATGTTTGAGTAGTTTAAAGAGGTGTTTTATGTCATCCAAAAAACGCATTATAATAGCGATTTTATGCATAATAGGGCTTATTTTAAGCATAGATTTAGTTTATATATATATAAAAACCAGCTTTTTATCAGGTGCTCCAAAAAGCTTTTGTTCAATTAACAGTTTTATAGATTGTGATGGCGTTGCCCAAACCGATAAAGCCTTCTTTTTGGGTGTTCCCCTTGCAATTTGGGGCGTAATTTTATACCTTTTGTTTTTATTCTTAAATTTTGTAGATAAAATAAGAGAAAAAATTAACTTTCCGCTTCTCAATGTTTTTAAAAACCCAAGCTCATATATTGCAACAATCGGGCTTTTTTCTTTCTGTGTTTCAATTTCTTTAGCATGCATTTCATTATTTAACATTCATAAAATTTGCATATTATGTTTTATGACATATTTTATAAACTTTTTTATAGCTCTTGTTGCCGTTAAAAAAGATTTCTTTATAACAGACATTAAAAACACAATTGTTGATTTCATTCAAGGCGCAAAAGAATATACAACGTTATTTTTAGTTGTTGTTTTATTAACCGTTTTAACCTTAGGCTTTTTTAGCCAATCGCTTGTTTTGGCGCCAATTATAAAAGCAAATAAATCCATTAAAGAATTTAGCAATCTAAAAACAAATATTTATGCAATTTCAGGCAATACATTGGGAAACCCCGAGGGGGATGTTTCAGTTTATGTATATGGCGATTTTATGTGCCCGTTTTGCAGGGTAATGAACATTATGCTTCATAAATTAGTTTTGGATGATAAAAGTGTTGCGGTTTACCATGTTAATTTCCCCTTGGATTCAGCTTGCAACCCCACAGTTAAAGCTCAAGTGCACCCGGGGTCATGCATTTTATCTAAATATGCCCTTGCTGCTCAAAACCAAGGAAATTATTGGGGAATGGTTTCAGGCATTTATAACAAATTACCGAGAAACGAAAAAGAAATTATTCAAATCGGCAAAATTATAGGGCTTGATACCGATAAATTATACAATGACGCCCACTCAAAACAAATTGATGAATACCTTGAAAACCAAGTATATAGAGGCATTAATGAACACTTAATGGGAACGCCCACAATTATTATAGACGGCATTCCGCATTCAGAAATTATGCCGTATTTTAAATTGCAAGAACTTGTTAAACAATCAAGGCTTCGCCATGCAAAACAAAAATAAAATTTTAATCCATGCCTGCTGCGGCGTTTGCTTTTCATACCCCTTAATTTTATTAAGAGAAATGGGGTATGAACCTGTTGTATATTTTATAAACCCAAATATTTACCCAAAGGAAGAATTCGAAAGAAGGTATTTAGAGCTTGAAAAATATTGCTCCGTTAATAGCGTTGAACTAATTAAAGAAGAATACAACCACAATGAATTTTTAAAAACGGCAAAAGGGCTTGAAGATGCCCCCGAAAAAGGCGCAAGGTGCAAAAAATGTTTCTATTTAAGGCTTGAAAAAACGGCGGAACTTGCAAAAAAAATGAATATAGATAAAATTACAACAACCTTATCCGTTTCACCACACAAAATTTCAAAAGATATTTTTGAAATGGGCAAATTGGCATGTGAAAAATTTGAAATTCAATTTATGGAATTTAATTTTAAAAAGAAAGACGGCTTTAAAAAAACCTCAAAAATAGCATATGACTTTGGAATGTACCGCCAAAAATATTGCGGGTGTGAATTTAGTTTAAGATAAAAAAAGTTTGTATATAGTTTTTGTTTCTGTTATTATATTTTAGCTAAAGGTTTTTAAGCAAAAAAAATCTTTCACAAGGTTTAAATATTTGCTTATAAACACATTCTGTCGGTTAGAGAATATATTAGAGAATACTTTTTGAATTAGAGAATATTAAAACAAGTTTATTTTTTCATACTACAATTTTCTTTTCGTTACGACGCTTGAACAATCCCAAGCGTCTTTTCTTTTTCAAAATGTTTGTTTTTAAATGTATATGGAACAAGTTCGTTTTCTTTAATTTCAAATTTTATGGCACCTGTTTCTTTTGTATTAAAAACTTTTGAATATTTTTTATATAACATTACAGTTTCATAATCAGGATGATTATACGGGTTTTGGCCTGTTAAAATTACCGTATATTTAGGCCTTAATTTATTCAAAATTTCATCATCAACAGTTCTTTTTGCCCCATGGTGAGAAGCTTTTAGAATATCAACATCATTTGGCATAAATTTTTCTATACTATGAAAACTTTTAGATGGAATATCGGCCAAAAATAAAAATTTAAAATTTTTATATTTAATAAAAGTAACCGTTGAAGAATCATTTTTTGAAAGTTTGTTTGATGATTTCGGAACATAATTAATAACTTCAATATCATTATCAAAAGAAAACCTTTGTTTTGTATATGGCAAAATATATTTAACATTGTTTTCTTCAATATATTTTTTAATTTTGCAAGAATTTTTTGAATTGCATTCAGGCTTTGGAATAACCAAATTTTTAACCTTTATTTCATCTAAAATGTCAATCAAACCGCCTGAATGGTCGGCATCATAGTGGGTTAAAATCAAAAGGTCGATTTCTTTTATGTTTTTGTCATATAAATATTCAAGGGTAATCCTTTTGGCAGAAGAAGATTCAGGATAAATAAATTTGCCGGAATCTATCATTATGTATTTGTTCTCATCTGTTTTAACAATAAAATTATCGGCGTTGCCGGAATTAAAGAAAATAATCTCGCCTTTTTTATTTTCAAAACTTATAAAAGAAAATAAGAAAACAACAACCAAAATAAAAAGCGAATAATTAATTATTTTATTTTTAAAATAGTTTTTAATTGCAGCAAACAGAAGAACAACAAGAAAATAATAAATAACAATCTGAAAAATATTTGGAGAGGGAACTTTTATAATAGAATATTTTAAAGTTGAAAAATAATTTGATATGTTTAAAACAATTTGAATTAAAAAATTTAAAATAACATCAAATATGGGAATTATAAGTTTTGAAAATAAAGGAATAAAACAAAATGCAGATGAAATAAACCCCAAAAAACTTATTATTCCGACAAAAGGCACAACTGCTATATTTGCTAAAACAGAATAAATTGAAAATGTGTTAAAATAAAAAGCTTGCAAGGGAGCTGCCCAAATTTGCGCAGTTAAAGGAACCATTATTATACAAAGAGCGGAAACGGGCGAAAAAGCCATAAATAAAATTTTAAAAAATTTATTGAAACCTTTTAATTTTTTAATATAGTTTCTTTCTCTTTTTTCTAAAGCTTTTGTTAAACACGGAATGCAAACAATTAGCCCCAAAGTTACAAGAAAAGATAATTGAAACCCTACATCCAAAATGAATTCAGGTTTAAAAAGGGTAATAATTAAGCCCGCTATAAAAATTAAAGAAACTCCGTTTGCATCTCTATATATAAATTTGCCAAATAAAATTAATATCAGCATAACGGAAGCCCTTACAATAGAAGGGGGAAAGCCTGTCATTGTCATATATAAACAAACAATAAAAAGCCCCGATAAAATTTTTAGCCTGTAGTGAATGTTTATAAAATGAACAATGCAAAGCCACATGGAAAGAATTAATGTTACATTTAATCCGGAAGCTGCCAAAAGGTGCAAAAGGCCGGAATTTATAAACGCTTCTTTAACATCATCCGGCGGGTTAATGGCATCATCTCCAAAAACAATCCCGCCTAATATTTCCAAATTCGGAGATTTCATATATTTTGAATGGGTTAAAATAACTTTATCTCTCAAATTGTTCATATACCTTGTAAAACAAATATTTAAAAAAGAAAGCTTTTCAAATAAGCTCTTTTTATTTTTAATTTGTTTAATATCAGGCGAAGATATATATTTATATTCTTTTGCATAAAAAGTTTTTAAAATTCCTTTATTGTTCAAAAATTTCTGATAATCAAATTCGGAAGGGTTTGTTGCAGCTAAAGGCGTGTTGATTGTTCCTGTCAAATTAAGCGTATCGCCAAATTTTGGAATATATTTTTTATTAAATATATTAATTGTTGCAAAAACAATTCCTTTATCAATTTTGGTTTTTTCATTTTGAATTTTTATTTCTTGAACAATAAAAGGAAATTTGCAAATTTTTCTTTTTTCGCTGCAATTTGGAATATTAGAAACCATTCCTTTTATTTCAACATTTTTAATTCTCTCAATTCCAAAGAAATCATCAAATTTAACATAATTTATTTTTGCATTTAAAAAACCAAAGATAAAAAGAAAATATAAAAACAAAATAAAATATGGTGAAAATAAATTTGAATATTTTTTATTAAAAAATAAAAAGAAAAGTATGAATAAAATTAAAAAAGTAAAAAATGTGCCAATAAGTTTTTCTAACCCTGAATAGTAAGCAAAAAGGCCTGTTGAATATGCAGAGAATAAAATTATGCAAATAAACGGCTTATTTTCTTTTATATTAATTATAAAATCCTTCCACATATGTTATTTATCCCATATAAATAAGCACTTTTTGGCATATATTAACAAATGTAAACATAGTTTTTAAAGAAAAAGTCAATTTTATACAAAATATATACTTTATATATTCAACGAGAGAAATTTTTACCATAAGGAGAGTAAAATGACACATGTAAGTACCATTAAAACAAACACCCAAACAATGACCCCTGAAGCTTTGCAAGAAGCAATCAGAAACGGGAGCATTGATTCAACAAAAATAACAGATATTTCTGTTTTTAACCAATCTGCTGATCCTTCACTTTGCACAGATGGTGAAGACGACGGCAAAATCGGAATTTTTGATGCAATCGGAAGCACCATTAAAGGCGCTGTTAAAGGCGTTGTAAACGGTATTAAAGGTTGCTTTTTTGATGAAAACGGAAACTTTAGCTTAGGCAATACTCTAAAAACAGCTCTAACGGTTGGCGCTTGCTTTATCCCCGGTGTCGGCCCGATTGTTGCAACAGGTTTATGTGCTTATGGCGCTGTTAAAGGCGGTGTAGGCGTTGCAAAAGGTGTTGCAGCTGCAGCAACGGCAGAAACAGACGCTGAAGCAAAAGCAGCATTTGAATCAATCGGTGCAAACGGCGTTGCAACAGCAGCATCCGCAGTAGGTCTTAAAGCTTCGGCAAGTGCATTGGCATCAAATGTTACAGGAAGCGCAACAGGCAGCACTCTTAAAAACATTGCTTCTGTTAAAGATGCGGTTGTTAAATCCGTTAAAACAGGCAACGGCATTACAGGCAAGTTAACAAGTGCAGCTGATACCTTAACAGGCGGATACTATGGCTCTGCTTGGGGCAGCGCAACAGGTTCAACTGCAGAAAAATTAGGCCAAGTTGCCAGCCAAACCGCTAAACAAACCGGACAAAATGTTGTAGCTGCAGGAAAGGCTTTAAAACAAACCGCACAAAACAAAATTGATAAATTAACAGGTAAAACAGGCACAGGTACTGCTGAACAAATTGCTAAAAAATTAACAACAAAAGACAATAAAGTTAATGCATCAGATATTAAAGCAGGAAGCGAAGTAAAAGTTGGAGACAAAACATATGAAATTACTTCATCCGGTGATAAGTTAACTTACAAATTGAAAAATAACACAACCAATATTTACTCCTCATCAGAAACTTCAAAAGTAACAGATGTAAAATCAGAACCGCTCAGTGCTGATGATCTTACAAAGGTTTCAAGCTTAGACGAAGGTGCTTCATATACAACAGCTGATGGTACAGTTTACAAAATGACAAAAGATGGCTTAACTAAGACAACAGGTGCAACAAAAACAACAATAATTGATGACATTGCAGAAAACCAATTAAAATCAAAAGTAGGCAAAGATGTTGCTAACGAATTAATTGATAATGCCGCAATAAATAAAACAAATGGTGTTACAGGTGATGTAATGGCAACAGGCAAAAACGGAACTCAATATTTCTACAATCCATCTGATAAAAGTTTAACAATTTCTAAAAACATCTCAAATCTTGAATACAACATAGGTAACATTGAAGCAGGCCAATATGCAACATATACAAATGCAGCAGGTGAAACCGTTTCAACAGTAGCTGCAGGCCAACCAAAAGCAGCAGCTTGGACACTTGCTTCAACAAAAACAGGAAGCGCAGCTGATGATATTGAAAATCAAATTCCTTTAGCAACTCAAACATTAGCAAACGTTGGCATTCAATCAGGTGTAGAATATGATTTACAAGATTACACAATAATGGATGAAGACCAAGTAAATGAAAGCTACTCACAAATTATGTCAAATGCTTACGGTCTGTAATTAAAATAAATTTTTACTCTCCTCATAATTAAACAGGGCTTAATTTAAGCCCTGTTTTTTAATCTATAATTGTAACCGTTGCGCCGCCATTAGAACCGTATCTGCCTTCATAGCCATATCCGTTTTGGTAATCTCCTGCGCTTGTTCCGTTGTTATCATCAAATAAATTTATTGTTTTGCTTTGCCCCTGCATTGCATTATTGTAATTTCCATTCACAATGCCGTTATTTTGCGGGGTTGGCACGGTTGAATAATATGGGTCATTTTTTTCATCATCTTTTTTAAAGGCATTTTTTATTTTATCAATAATCCCTTCTCTGTAATAATAATTGGGGTTATTGTAAATACCGTTTGTATAGCCGTAATTGTTATAATAGCTGTAGCCAACGGGTGGTGTAAACCCCGTTAGCGTGCCATAGGGTCTTCTATTCCAAAAGCCGTTATTATACCACCTGTTACAACGGCAATTGTGGTGGTGCCCATAGCCTCTATAACCTCTATAGCCCCTATAACCGCCATAATAGCCGCCATAAGAAGGACCAAAGCCGCCGACACCCATATTCATAACACCAATTCCTGCAGCAATTAAGCATTTATTTGAATATTTATTAATCATATCCATTCTTTTTGAAAAGCTGCCGGATTGAATGGAGCCGAAAATTTTAGCTTCAATTCTTGAAAGTCTTACTTCTGTTGTGTCATCCTTAAAAATTTTCCCTAAAATTTTATATTCGGCTTTTTCTAAATTTTTAACATCAATTTTATCTACCGCATTTTTACAGGTAAAATCGCTGTAGCCATCTTTTATTTTGTAATTTGCTTCAATAAAATTTTCTTGCGCAAAAGTTGGCGCAATACTTAAAATTAACCCTAAAACTAAAATATATTTTTTCATAATATAAAAATAGCTTGGGCAATAAATTTTTTAATTCTATAAAAAGATATTAGCTTATTGTTTAATAATTTAATTGTCTTATGGTAAAAATTGTTTTATCTAAATCGGACAAAAGTTTCATATCTTCTTTTAAAATATTTTCAGGGTCATATTTTGTTCCCATAACAGGTGAAAATTTTGAATAATAGTTTGCATCAAATTTTAAATTGCCCAAAACCTTTGCCTTATAGCTTAAATCTAAAAGCTGCCAATAAGAAGGGCTCATGCCATCGGGTGTATCTTTATAAAGTTTTTCAATTCTTCTTGCGTGCAAATCCAATAAATTAACATTTGCATTAAATTTTTGAATATTTTCGTGGTTTTCAATTACCGTTCTAAAGCTTTCTAAAAATTTCATCACCCTTAACATATCAACAACATAATTTGAAGGGTTTTCTTTTTTTAAAATTACATCCAAAAACAAAGGGTCATCTATTTTTGATTTTTGAAATTCTTCGGGAAAATAATCATCGGCTGTTTTGCCTTCTTCTTTTAAATTTGTAGATTTTGGCTTTTTATATTGAAATTCTTTATTAATATTCGGCAAAGTGCCTTCATAGCCGGATTGAACCGTATCAAATTGGGGTTCAGGCTTTTTGTTTCTGTTAAATAGCCTGTTAAAAAAGCCTTTTATGCCGCCTTCTTCTTTTTTGGGGGCAGAATAGCTTGATGGGTTATTAACTTTAACCTCGTTCGATGTTCCTTTTTTAATTTTGTATTCTTCATATTTCGGAATTTCAAAAGAAACATTGGGGGGAAGGTCAAGGTCATACATAGAATCTGCCTTTGCGCTTATTTTTGGCGCAAAGAACAAAATAAGAAAAAGAAATAATAAAATAAACTTCTTCATAATATAGATTATAATGATGAATTTCAAAAATGTAAAAAATATAAAGTTTTATATGTGGCTTTTATTATATTTTTCCTGCAACTTTTGCATATCCGATTGAAGCCAATCTAAACAGGCTTCCGTTGCAGCATTCAGTGCAGCATTTAGGTTTTCTTTTTCATCTTGCCTAAAATTTTCTAAAACAAATTTTTCAGATGGTGTATTTTTAGGCTGCGGCCCAATTCCCACTTTTAACCTGTCAAAATTTGATGAACCTGTTTCTTTTATAATTGATTTAATGCCGTTATGCCCGCCATCAGAGCCTTTATCTCTAAATCTAAGAGTTCCTAAGGGAAGTGAGATATCATCATAAACAATTAAAATATCTTTAATATTTAATTTATAAAAGTTCATAGCTTCAACAACGGCAAAACCCGATAAATTCATATATGTTTTTGGCAATAAATAAAGAACATCGCCATCTTTTGCAAAAAAAGACTTAAATTTTTCCTGAAGCCTTAAATTCTTTTTTTCTAAAATTTTATCCAACACCATAAAGCCAGTATTATGCCTTGTGTTTATATATTTAACATCGGGGTTTCCAAGCCCTGCTATAAGCTTCATAATTTTTCCCTTTCAATTTTAATTATAATACAAATTATCTTACTAGCTATTTAAATGTGGAATAAAAAAAAGATAACTAAGGTTTAACTTCAAAATAATTAAAAGATTTTGGAGCAATATAGAAAATGAAGCAAGCAAACCTTAGCAATAAAAATATAAAGAGTTCAAAAAAAGTTGCAGATTTTTTAGAGCAAAACAACCTTCACAAAAAAGATTTTGCGCAAATGATAGGTGTTACATTGTCTTATGTATATAATATTATTGATGAAAATATTCCTTTTTCAACACGTTCCACTACAATAGAGCGCATTGCAACAGTTATGGATATTATGCCCGAAGAATTTGAAGAATATATTATTGAAGATGACCCGATGCCATTTAATGAAAATCTTCATAAGATAAAGGAATATATTAAAAAAAATGAAATGAAGGTTGTTGACTTTCTAAAACTTTTTGAGCGTAAAAAAAGATTAAAAATAGTGGATATTTTAAGGGGAAAAGAACCCCTGCCCATAGATTATTATGAGCTTTCAACATTTAAAGAAATTTTAAAAATAAATGATGATGATTTTTTTGAACTGTGGAAAAATGTTTTTTATGATTATCTTAAAAAAGGCGGGCTTGATTTAGAAAAAAACAAGATGCTGCTTGACAAAATGATATCTTGCGCAAAAGACTATATTAACAGCGAAACTAGACATATGTAATATTTCTTAATGACAAAAAGTTAATTTTCTTGCCATCTTCAAATGTTTAAATTAGTATGAAACAATAGGAAGGATATTGGCAATATGAAAAGTTCCACATTACACAGATCTAATCTTTCAAGAGAAAGAATGGCGATGATTGAAAATGTTAAGCCCCAAAGTTACAACAGCTCGGTTTCTGACGTTAATCAATATATGAAATTTCAAAGAAAACCCGAACTTGATGTTTTGTGGAGAGATTTTGAAAAAAGCGTTCAATCAAAATCAAAAGCAAAAGCCCCTGTTGTTTATGCAGGCATAGGCTTTGTTTTAGGGCTTTTATTTGCTCTTGGTATTGCCGTTATAATCGGGCTTTCTATGTATTCGGATGTTCAAAAGCCCGAATTTAAACAGCAAACAATAAAACTGGAAACAAATGATACACCTGTTTCAATTGTTCCTTCTTCAACAAACGAAGAAGCCACATCAAACACTTCTTCAGTTGAAGAAAAATATACGGTTAAAGCCGGCGATACTTTGGATAAAATCGCATATAGATTTTATGGCAAGTATGATATGGAAAAAATTAACCGTATAATGCAGCTTAACAACATAAAAGATGAAACAACAATCCAAATCGGGCAAGTTTTAATAATTCCGTTGGATTAATTCATCTTTTAAATTACGCATATTAAAGAATAGTAAAGAGGAAGAAGGATTTATGCCGACTGCACTTTTGGCTTGTTTTGCCTTGTTGTGTGCACTAGCGCAAACTGCAAGCGCTGCAAGCGTTGATGAACAAATTGATAGATATTTTGCGCCGTTTTCAGACGCATTTTCAAAAGTTGTGTTCTTTTCAATCAATATAGGCGAAGCAAAAGTTCCTTTATTAATCTTACTTTTAATTGCAGCAAGCATTATTTGCACATTTTATTTAAGGGGAATTGGCATTTGGGGTTTTAAATATTCCCTAAAGCAAATTTTTGGAAGAAAACCGGAATTTAACGAATCAAAAAATGATAAAGACGGTGAAGTTTCTTCTTTGGGTGCTCTTGCAACTGCACTTTCGGGCACAGTCGGCTTAGGGAGCATTGCAGGTGTTGCAATTGCAATTTCTGTAGGCGGCCCCGGGGCTATGTTTTGGATGTGTGTGGGTGCCATTTTTGCAATGGCTTTAAAATTCTGCGAAGTAACCTTAGCTCTTAAATACAGAAGATTTAACGCAGACGGCTCAGTTTCGGGCGGCCCTATGTTTTATATAGCTCACGGCCTTACAAGAAAAGGTTTAAGATGGCTTGGGCAGCCAATGGCATTATTTTTTGCAATAATGTGCGTGCCCGGTGCTCTTGGCGGCGGCTGCATGCTTCAGGTAAACCAAGCAACAAGGCAAATGATAAGTATTACAGGTGGCGCAAACAGCTTTTTTGAAGCTCACGCTTGGGTTTTTGGTTTAATTGTTGCAATTTTGGTAGGCCTTACAATTGTCGGCGGCATTAAAAGCATTGCAAACGTTACATCAAAAATTGTTCCTGCAATGTGCGGCTTATACATTTTATCTGCATTAATTATAATTGTAGTTAATTTTCAAAATATTCCAAACTGCTTTATGACAATTATTCATCAGGCCTTTTTTCCGGATGCTGTTACAGGCGGCATTATAGGCACAATTGTTATGTCTATGAGAAGGTCTATTCAATCAAATGAAGCAGGCTCTGGCTCTGCCCCAATTGCATACGCTGCGGTTAAAACAAAAGAACCCGTTTCGCAAGGGTTTGTATCTTTAATAGAACCGTTTTTTGTAACGGCCGTAATTTGTTCCATGACTGCACTTGTTATTGTTATTACAGGGCAATATTTAAATTACACGGATGGCATGACAGGTGTTGAATTAACATCATCTGCTTTTGCTTCCGTTTTTTCATTCTTCCCGTTTATTTTGGCAATTGTTATTGTTTTATTTGCAATTTCAACAATAATTTCTTGGGCTTATTACGGGCAAAAAGCTTGGAGCTATATGTTCGGTGAAGGATTTAAGCGAATAAAAGCATATCAAATTATGTTTTGCTGCTTTATTGTAATAGGTTCAAGCATGAATTTAAACAGCGTTGTAGATTTCACCGATGCCACAATGCTTGCAATGGCTCTTCCAAACTTAATTGCAATTTTTATTATGTTAAAAGAAATTCGTTCCGACCTTATTTTATATTGTAAAAAACACAATATTAAAAGCAAATTAATAGAACCTTGGTTTAAAGATGACTTCGCAAATTAAATTTTATGAAGAAAAGCTTGAAGAATTAAAAAAGGAATCTAATTTCAGATATCTTAAAGATTTTGTTCAAGAGGGCAAATTCTTAGTTTTAAATAATTCAAAACTTTTAAATTTATCATCTAACGATTATTTAGGCATAAGCATTGATGAAAATATCAAAGATAATTTTTTATCTTCTTACAAAGGAAAATTGGAAAACCCCTCTGCAAGGCTTTTAAGCGGTTCAAACAAACCCTTTTTTGAACTTGAAAATTTAATTCAAGAAGAATTAAATGTTGAGGCTGCAGTTCTTTTTAATTCAGGCTACCACGCAAATGTCGGAATTTATTCCGCCCTTTTAAACAGAGATGATGTTGTTTTTATAGACAAATTAAACCATGCAAGTATAATAGACGGCATTCATTTATCAGGGGCTAAATTAATTCCATTTAACCATCTTGATTATGATGACCTTGAAAATAAACTTAAAAAATACAGAAACCAATATAAAAATGCAATTATATCCACAGAAACCTTGTTTTCTATGGATGGCGACATTGCAGATATTAAAAAATTGGTTGAACTTAAAAACAAATTTAATTCAATTTTAATTATAGATGAAGCCCATTCTTTCGGGGTTTATGGAAAAGGAAAAGGCATTTGCCACAGTTTAAATTTAACAAATGAAATTGACCTTATTATGGGAACATTCGGAAAAGCCGTGGGTTCTTACGGCGCATTTGCCGCAGGCAAAAAAGTTTTAATTAATTATTTAATTAATTTTGCAAGGTCTTTCATTTTTTCAACGGCGCTTCCTGAGGTTATGGTTTCATTTTCAAAATTTATTTTAGAAAATTATATTTTTTCATCCGATAAACTTCAAAACAAACTTTTTGATATAACAAATTATACTCTTTCAAAATTCCCCGATACTCCATCTAAAAGCTATATTATTCCCGTTATTTTAGGTGAAAACGAAAGGGCGGTTATGGTATCAAATGAATTAATTAAAAATGGCTTTTATGTTTTACCCATAAGATACCCGACAGTTAAAAAAGGAAGCGCAAGAATAAGAATTTCTCTAAATCCGTTTATTACAAAAGATGAAATAGATTCTTTTTCAAAAATCATTTCTATGTATAATTAATTTATGTTTTTAGCTAAATTTTATTCTCTTTTAATTTTACATATTCTATCTCATATAGAAACTTTTATAGGCCTTTTTCAAACGAACCTTTCATATTTTGTTTTGGCATTTTTTGTTTTCTTTTTCTTTTCTTTTGTTGCAAATATTTTTAAAAATTATAATTATTCAAAATCTTCGCTTTTCTTTTTGTTTTCGGCCTTTATATTGAATTTTATAAATTGCTTTTTTATAAAATCAAATATTTTTGCCGTTATTCTTTTGTATGTTGGCTTTTTTGCAATATTTAACCGCTTTTTTGTAATAAAAACAGTTACAATTTTGCCCCTTTTTCAAAAACAAAAAACACTTCCTTTTATTTTGATTTTTTTAATTTGTTTTTTATTTTCAGCTCCTTGTTTATTTAAAAATCAAATAAAAGTTAAAACGTCATCCGTTTATTTTAAAGTTGAAAACGATTCAGCCCCGATTAATTACAAAATAAAAGAAATAAAATTCTTTGATAAATTTTCTTTTACAATAAAACAGGAAAAATAATTATAAATCTTGTTTAATTTCTTCCTTCATTTTAGATAAAGGCCCGTTTGCAGGGTTTCTTAAAATTTTAAAATAATTTTTTAAATACACAATCGGAAATTTTGGCAGCCAGCCGATTTTCATAAAAATTGAAACAGCTTCCGCCCCTTGAGAGAGCATTAATTCATCAATCGTTGCTTCATAAGCAGGCGAAATTGAAGAAAAGATTTTAATTGAATAATCTGCAGTTGTTATAAGCGAATATTTTGAAGCAGCAACAGGGCTTGTAATTAATTTTGTTATTTTAAATTCATCGTTTTCTTTAATGTTTTTAACATCACTCGGCAAAGTTAGGGTGCTTGCAGTTACTTGTTCAATTTCATACCATTCGTTATTGTATTTCACCCTCATTATATTTGGTTTTGGCATATAAATATCATCTGCAACATAATCTATTAACTGCTTGCCTTCCAAATCAACAACGCCATATTTATAATCTCTGTTTACAAGAAACATTCCGCCAAATAAAAGCTCAATTGAATCTTTATCTTGTGAAATTATTGTGTTGCCAAATTCATCATACAAGCCATAGCCCTTGCCGTTTTTCAATTTTACAAATTTACCAAGCATTCTTGTTGCATGGGAAAACTTAAAATCTAACAAAACTTTGCCCGTTTTATCCACAAGGCCATATCTTGTGCCTTTTAGTGCAATAAAAGAATTATCGCCCAAACGAACAAGCTTTTTATATTTTGCATCTAAAATAATTTTATCATTTTCTTTTAGCCCGAATTTATTTTTCTCTTGGTAAACTTCAACCCCAAAAGAAGAATTGATTGAAAACAGGAATATAAAGAAAAATAGTATTAACTTTTGCATAATTAAATAATATCATAAAATTTTTATGCTATTATTTTTTTGTTATGGAAAATAAACCTTTTCAATTAACCAAAAAAAGAAAAATTATTTTAGCTTCCATAGGGGGCATTGTTTGCACGGTTTTAATTTTATATATCTTTGTTTTGCCTGCCGTATTAACAAGCAAATTTTTTATATCAACGGCAAAAAACATTGTTTTAAAAACAACGGGGGCAAATTTAGAAATTGTTAACCCCGTTATTAAAACAAGTTTAACCCCTAAAATTTTTATTTCTTTTGATAAGCTTTCAATAACAAAAGAAAAAGAACAGCTTTTAGATATAGATAAATTTTTAACTGCTTTTTCTTTTGACCCGATTTTTAAAAAAGAGCTTAAATTCAAAGCCTTAGGGGTGAATAAAATTTCATTGGATGCAACAAAACTTGCCAAAATTTTCCCGCAGCAACAAAACGACAAAAAGAAAAAACAGGAAAAACTTCCTTTTAAAATAAACATTTTTGATTCCGTATTTTTTGTAAATGAATGCAATATAAAATCAGACCTTATTAATGGCGCAAAATTAACCCTGAACGGTAAAAACCTTTTAATTGAAAGCGAAAAAAACCCAAAATATATAAGGTTTATTTTTGACATTTTAATTGAAAACGGTTCTGAAAAAACCAAAATAAGGTTTACAGATAACAACAAATTCTACATTAAAGACAGAACCTTAATTGCAGATAATTGCCCTTTATATATAAATAAATCTAAAATTTTAATTCAATCTTTATCAAATGAAGGTTCATCCGCATTTATTTTAAAATCAAAAGGTTTTCAAATTAAAGACGGCGCAGACCTTTTAGCATTGAATATTTTCTTAAACAACGGCTCTGACATCATAAGAGAACTAAAAGATATAAAGGGAACTTCAGACCTTTATATAAGGCTTGATAACAAAGGCTTAAAAGGCGGTGTCAGAGTTAATAAATCTTCTTTTAAATTAAAATCTTTGGCAGATTTACCGGTTTTTGTAAATGGCGGAATTATTAGAATAGAGCCAAGTTTAATAACTTTGAAAAAATTTGGCGGGCACTACGGTTCAAATGTAAAAAATAAATTAACCTTAGATGGCACAGTTTCCGATTATTACAATTCGGTTGACACAAAAATTGCCATAAACACTGTTATGACAGATGATTTTACAAGAAATTATCTTTCAAAATTAATAGGCTGCACAACCACAATGACAGGTGATAAACCTGCAGGCACAAGAATTGAAATTTATTCAAAATATAATAATATCGATATCATTTATATGGCAAAAATTGATTCCGAAAACGACATTTTAATTGAAGGAATGTCTTTTAGCCCCCTTCATTATGACAGAGCCATTAAATGCGATATGCACATAAAAGGCAATATTTTAAACATTGAAAGCCTTAAATATTACATTGCAAAAGAAATAGATAAAAATTCAAAAGGTAAAATTACCCCCATTATCACAATGGAAGGCAATGTTGATATTATGAACAACTCTAAAATCTTAGATTTTGGATTTGAAATTCCAAAGCCATTACCGAGTGAATTTTTAAATATTTTTGCAGGCCCTAAAACCTTTAAAAAAGGGCAAATTTCAGGCGGCATTAAGTGGCTGAACAGGGGCAAAACCCCAAAACTTAAAGGCAATTTAGCCTTTGATAAAGTAATTATTCCATCTCAAAGGCTTTTTATAAAAGAAGGTAAGTTTCAAACAGACAGAAACTATTTAAATTTCACATCAAACGGATATTTCAGACGTTCTAAATATGACCTTAAAGGGCAAATTTCAAATTCCATTGTTTTTCCGATAATTGTTGATAACTTTAATTTAACAATAGATAATATCGATTTGGAAAAACTTCTTCTTGCACAGGCAAATTCCCAAAAAACAACAAAAAATGAACAAAGTGAAGAAGAATTTATAAAAGCTGTAGAAGGAAACAAGGTTGAAGATACCGATGTAGCCGCTCCTGCTTTTGTTCCAAATTTAATTGAAATTAAAAACGGTGAATTTAACTTAATTAAAGGAAAATATAAAGATATTGAATTTGGCAACCTGAAAGCCAAAATTTCGCTGGATAGAAACGGCAATTTAGATATATCTTCAAACAGGTTTGATTTTGCAAAAGGCCATTCATCGGCTAAAGTTATATGCAATTTGGTTGAAAACAAATTCAGAGTAATTTTGGGCGCAAGAAAAATAGATTCCGATATTGTTGCAGGCGCACTTTTAAATTTAAGAAGAGAAATTACGGGCTTAGCAAGCGGTATTATTGATATAAACACTGATGAAACACTTCAATTAAACGGTATAATAAAATTTGATATAGATAACGGAACGATTGAAAAAATGGGGCTTGTTGAATATGCACTCAATTTTGTTTCATTTTTCAGAAACCCGATGGCTATGATTAGCCCATCTACAATTTTTGACCTTGTAAATATTCCTGAAGGCAACTTTGACAGAATTTGGGGCGACATTACAATTAAAAATAATGTTGTAAACAGAATGATGATTAAAACAACTGCACCTGAATTAGCAACACTTACAATGGGCAGATTTGACCTTGTTACAAGGGATGCTTCTCTTAGAATTTATACAAAATTTTCAAATAAAAACAAAGGCTTTACGGGCTTTTTAAGGGGTATTTCTTTAAACAGCCTTGCTAATGTCGGCTCATTCGGCACAAAGAATGATATAAATTATTATTCTGCAGAACTTGCCCTTATTCCAAAATTAAAAGAAGATGAAGAAAACAGCCAGATATTTTTAACAACAGTTGATGGGGATGTTGAAAAAAATAATTTCTTATCGGCTCTTAAAAAAATTAAATAATTCCTTTTCGAAAATTCTTTTGTGCTATATTAGATGAATAGAAAAGCATAACAACTATGACAGAAGCAGCAAAGAACAGTGAAAATCGTGTTAACCCATATTTAACCGCTTTTGTGATTTTGCTTCCCGGGTTTATTTCCCTTGTGGCTTCGTCTGCCACAAATACTTGCCAAAACCACATTGCGGGCTATTTTGCTGCAACGCCGTATGAAACAAATTCTGTAATCACTGCCTATATGATTGCAGCCGGCGTTACATTGCCTGTTTTTGGCTGGGTTGTTAATATATACGGAAAGAAAAACGTTGCATATTTCAGCTTAATTATGTTTGCACTTGGCGCCTTAATGTGCATTTTGGTGCATGACCTTTATTTACTTATAATTGCAAGGGTAATTCAAGGGGTTGGAAGCGGCTGTTTGTTGCCGTTATCGCAGCAAGTTTTATTGGAAGTTTTTCCGCCCGAGAAAAAATCGGTTGCAATGGGCTTATTTGGTTTTGCCGCAATGTTTGCGCCACTTGCAGGGCCTGCAATTGGCGGCTATTTAACGGATAATTATTCTTGGCAGTGGGTTTTTATTATAAACATTCCGCTTTCAATAATTTCAATTCCCTTGGTTAAATATTTTGTCCCCGATTCGCACAAAAAAGGCGATTCAAAGAAAAAAGAAATCCATGTGGATATTCCGGGGCTTATGGGAATTATAATCGGCATGGGCTGCTTGCAGATGGTATTAGACAAAGGTGAACAATA
>DVKW01000022.1 GCA_018715855.1 Candidatus Galligastranaerophilus intestinigallinarum | reverse complement strand
GATTTTGTGCAAAATGGGTCCTCTTGGAGGGCAAAATCTGCCTCTTGGATTTTGTTGGAGCTTCGCTTTTTGGCACTCCGCTTCAAATTCCTTATTCAAGGAATTTTTCGCTTCGCTAAAGCTTCGCACCCGTCGCACTTCGGGCTTTGCCCTTCGTGCTACACAAAATCCGCTATCCTTTCATTAAAATCTGCCTGCTTAAAAATTTTTAAGCAGGCATTTTATTAATAATTCTTCAGGTTTCTTGCAATGTCTTTTTTCTTTAAGGTTTCTCTTTTATCATAAAGCTTTTTACCTTTGCACAAAGCTATTTCAAGCTTCAGATACCCTTTTTTTAAAAAAGCATTCAAGGGGATTATCGTGTAATTTTCTTGTTTTTGCTTATTTAAAATTTTTAAAATTTCTTTTTTATTTAATAAAAGTTTTCTAACCCTTAAAGGCTCATGGTTATAGCGGTTTCCCATATCATAAGGGCTTATATGGCAGTTATAGAGCCACGCTTCAAAATTTTCAATTTTTATAAAAGAATCTTTAAGATTTATTGCGCCCGCTCTTACGGATTTTATTTCGGTTCCCGTCAAAACTATTCCTGCCACATACTTTTCAAAAATTGAATAGTCAAAATAGGCTTTTTTATTGGATGATATGACTTTAACATTTTCGTTTTTCATAAAAAACATTATATCATAAAAATATATTTATATTTTTCTTAAGCTAAAAGGGAAGCAGGTTTAGCCCCCATAAGTCATGCCCGTTTTACGATGAATTATAATTGTAAAGTAAACATTTTTTAATTTTTATCTCTTAATATTAAACATAAATCTTTGGATTGTTGACATGCTTTTAATAAAAAACTAAATTATAAATAAAGGAGTTATTGTAGAAGAATTTTTAATTTTAAATTTGAAAAGCAGTTGACCCCCTTTTAATGGTAGAGATAAAAGTATATAGAGCGGAAGGCGAAATCATGCAAAACTATTCGGATAAGTATAATAATACTCTGAATTTAAAAAGTGTAGCAAATACAAAAAACGGTCAAGAAGCCGGTTTTAATGCTAAAGGCGAAGCAACATCTCCAATTCAAGGTGCCTTCAATCGTGAAAATATTGCCGTTTCAAAAGAACAAAGCAATGTAATTCAAATGCCTATTAACAACCTTTCTTATGTTACCATTATTAAAAAAGACGGCACACAAGAAGAATACAACATTCAAAAAGTTGTAAATGCGGTTAAAAAATCAGCGGGAAGAATGATGATAACTTTTTCCGATGATGAAATTAACCAAATTTGTGCGTTAGTTGACGCTAAAGTTATGGCAATGGGCAAAAAAGAAGTTCAAATTCTTGATATGCACAATATTGTTGAATCTGTTTTAGAAGCAGTTAACCCGAAGGTTGCCCAAAGCTACAGAAACTATAGAAACTATAAACAAGATTTTGTTTCTATGCTTGATAAAGTTTATCAAGAATCACAAAAAATTATGTACATAGGGGATAAAGAAAATTCAAATTCCGATTCTGCCCTTGTTTCAACAAAGCGTTCACTTGTATTTAACCAATTAAATAAAGAATTATACAAAAAATTCTTCTTAACTGTTGAAGACTTACAAGCAGTCAGAGACGGCTACATCTACATCCACGATATGTCAGCAAGAAGAGACACAATGAACTGCTGTTTGTTTGATGTAACAGAAGTTTTAAAAGGCGGCTTTGAAATGGGCAACCTTTGGTACAATGAACCAAAAAGCTTAGATGTTGCGTTTGACGTTATAGGCGACATTGTTATGTCAGCTGCAAGCCAACAATATGGCGGTTTCACCGTTCCTGAAGTTGATAAAATTTTAGCACCATACGCTGAAAAAACTTATAAAAAAGAATTTGAAAGATATATTTCGCTTGGCCTTTCTTTTGAAAAAGCTGATGAAGAAGCTACAAAAGATGTTCAAAATGATTTTGAACAAGGTTTCCAAGGTTGGGAATATAAATTCAACACGGTTGCTTCATCTCGTGGTGATTACCCGTTTATTACAATCACTTTAGGCTTAGGAACAGGCAAATATGAAAAAATGGCATCAATTGCCGCACTAAAAATCAGAATGAACGGCCAAGGCAAGAAAACTTGCAAAAAGCCTGTTTTATTCCCAAAAGTTGTATTCCTTTATGATGAAGAACTACACGCTGAAGGAAAAGAACTCCATGATGTATTTTTAGCAGGCGTTGAATGCTCTAAAAAAGCAATGTATCCTGATTGGTTAAGCTTATCAGGCGAAGGTTATGTTGCTTCAATGTATAAAAAATATAAAAGGGTAGTATCCCCTATGGGCTGCCGTGCTTTTCTTTCACCTTGGTTTGAAAGAGGCGGCATAAAGCCTGCAGATGAAAACGACAAACCCGTTTTTGTCGGCCGTTTCAATATTGGCGCTGTAAGTTTGCATTTGCCAATGATTTATGCAAAAGCTAAAAAAGAATCAAAAAATTTCTATGAAGTTTTAGATTATTATATGGATTTAATCAGAAAAATGCATATAAGAACTTATGAATACTTAGGCGAATTAAAAGCTTCAATTAACCCTCTTGCCTTCTGCGAAGGCGGTTTCTACGGCGGCCATTTAGGTTTCCATGATAAAATTAAACCTATCTTAAAATCTGCAACCGCATCATTTGGCATCACTGCCTTAAATGAACTTCAAGAACTCTACAACGGCAAATCTTTGGTTGAAGACGGCGAATTTGCGCTTGAAGTTATGGAATACATCAATAAAAAAGTTAACGAATTCAAAGAACAAGACGGCTATCTTTATGCAATTTATGGAACACCGGCTGAATCATTGTGCGGTTTGCAAGTTGAACAATTCAGAAAAAAATACGGCATAGTTGAAAACGTTTCAGACAGGGGCTATGTTTCAAACAGCTTCCACTGCCACGTAACAGAAAAAATTACCCCAACCCAAAAACAAGACTTAGAAAAAAGGTTCTGGGATTTATTAAACGGCGGTAAAATTCAATATGTTAAATACCCAATCTCATACAATACAAAAGCAATTGAAACCCTTGTTAAACGTGCCATGAAAATGGGCTTTTATGAAGGTGTTAACCTTTCTCTTGCATATTGCGATGATTGCGGGCACCAAGAACTTTCAATGGATGTTTGCCCCAAATGCGGTTCTAAGAATTTAACCAAAATAGACAGAATGAACGGTTATCTTTCATATTCAAGAGTAAAGGGCGACACAAGATTAAACGAAGCCAAAATGGAAGAAATTAAAGACAGAGTAAGTATGTAAAACTTACAAAAAAATAAAAAATTAAAAATGTTGCTTGATTTTATAAGCAACATTTTTATAAAGGGAGCAAAAATGAGATATCATAACATCACCAAAGACGATATGCTAAACGGCGAAGGCCTAAGGGTAGTTTTATGGGTTGCAGGCTGCACTCACCACTGCAAAAACTGCCATAATCCAATCACTTGGGATATAGCAGGCGGCATTGAATTTGATGAAGCAGCGGAAAATGAAATATTTGAAGAACTTGAAAAAGACCATATCGATGGCATCACCTTCTCAGGCGGCGACCCCTTGCACCCTTTAAACAGAGATGATGTAAATAAATTAATTCAAAAAATTCATTCAAAATACCCGAATAAAACAATCTGGCTATATACAGGCTACACTTATGATGAAATAAAAGATTTTGAAGGGCTTCCTTATATTGATGTTTTAATTGATG
>DVKW01000221.1 GCA_018715855.1 Candidatus Galligastranaerophilus intestinigallinarum | reverse complement strand
ATTATACTTTAGTTTGTAAAAAACATACATATAGAGTAATTTTCATAACAATAAATATTTGAATTATAATTATAAACAAAAAGCACTATCTAAATTTTAAGGCGTTACAATAGTTAATATTTTTAATTTTATTTTAGCAACAAACGTTTATAAAAAAACTTTATTAAATTAGGAAGAAAAAATTAGGTTTCAAATTGCAAGTAAATTCTATAAATAATATCGATAATAAATATGCACCCCAAGAGCAAAAACAGGCACAAACCGTTTTATCGGGGCTAAATTCAACAACAAGGGCTAAAGAAAATATTCCTGCTCAAAATTACCGTGCAAATTTTGCACCGCAAATAAATTTTACAGGGAATGCCCCAAAAATTAAACAAGCATATATTATTACGGGCGAAGAAAAAGATGTTCCTTTGCTTGTAACCAAAAAGAACGAATCTTACGTTATAGATTTTGATTCCCAAACAGAAATAATTTATGGTGATGCTGCGGTTGATTACCTAAACAAAAACGAAGAATTTGAATATGATACGCAGGTAATCTTCCCTAAAAAAGCGGAAGGCAGCGTTGAAGTAGATGGCAAAACCGTTGAATTGCCCGAAAATTCGGCAATTTTAATTAATGCAGGCACAAAAGCAAAAGTGAATGTTAAAAAAGGCTATCCCATGATGCTTGTATCTAAAAAAGATTATGATTGGTATGAAAGATACGGCAAAAACGCAAAAGATATAAACATTAGAAACAAATTTTTAGAATTGATTTGGTATAATTCACATCTTTATAACGGCGAATTTACACCTAACGTTCTATTGCCCGAAAAATTCAGAGATGAAGGCTTTTTGAATTCCTTGGGAATTAACAAACAACAAGCAAGAAACGGGCTTGTATATGCGCTTTATGATAAAAAAGATTCCTTAAATGAAGATGACAGAAAAGAAGTTGAACACACAAAAGGAATTGTTGATAAATTATTTGAAGAAGGGCTTGTTGAACAAAAATCAGACGGCTACTTAAGATTTAGGCCTTTCTGTTTGCCTGAAATAATGGAAAAATCCCTTCAAGAAAAAGGCTTTGATGAAAATTCAATTAAAAAATTAATGCCCATCTACAAACAATCACGCCAAGCAAAAATGGATTCAAGGTTTGCACTTAAAAATAATGCCGCTTCGTTTAAACCTGAATATGTAGAAAGAATGAAAAAAGCGGGCATTCTTTTTGAAACAAAAAAAGATACAGACCACATTTACTGGAGAGAAGTTTTCGGCAACGAAAACGATTTAAGGGGAAGGCTTTATAACGCAGGCTTTAACAAAGACGAAGAAAATGAAATTGTTGAAGGCTGGAGAAAAGAAAATTTAACAGGCTTTGATATTTCAGGTTTGAAATTCATAAATGAAAATATGGCAGTTTATAACCTTAACGACAAATTAAACAACTGGACTCACGAAAAAACAAACTGGGTAACAAATTCAACCGTTTTATCATCATCAGAAGGCTCAACCCCTTTTGTCGGTGTTTCTATGGTTCAATATGAAGATAAAAAACCGATTGCAATAAAAACAATAAGAAGCGAAGAAAAACTCCACGCCCACCCAAACTTAGAAGAAAAAAGGCAAACCGAAATTTATGTAATTTCATCAGGTGCAGCAATTTTAAATGTGGTTAAAAACGGGCAAAGCAAAACTCAACTTTTAAAAGAAGGCGACCTTGCCGTTGTCGGCCCCGGGGTTTTACACTGCGTTAATTCAATTTTAGGTGAATACGAACACATTGTAACGCAGGTGCCGTCTGCTTTTCAATATGGTTTTGGCTTTAAACAAATAGTAGACCCTCCGGCTGATTACGATGAACAAAGGCTTTTAAAAGAAGCGATGGAAGAACTTGAAAATTACCAAAAAGAAGCAGATAATGATGATTAATCGCTTTTGTTAAGAATTGTTACATTTAAAGTATATAAAAAAGCAATATTTTTTGCATATAAAACTTTATATAAGTACAAGAGAGAAATTAAAAGAGAGAAAAAACCACACTAAGAGAGATAAAAGAGAGAATTAAACCACTACCACATTTTACTACTACCACCAAAAAAGAGGATACTAAAACAAAATTCACCCGCTAAAATAAGCGGGTTTTATTTTGTCTTTGTTTTAATTAAACTCTCAAACTTTTAATTTTATCAACCAAAGAATTTGTTAAATTAACAAGTGCATCTTCATATTGTTTGCATTTTTCTTTTGTTGTTGCTTCAAACCTTAGGGTAAAAACTGGCTCTGTATTTGATTGCCTGATAAGTGCAAAACCATCTTCAAAAACTATTCTAAGGCCATCCAATGTAATAATATCTTTAATTTTTTCACCGAAAAGTTCGTCATTTACTTGTTCTTTAATTTCATCCAAAACTTCTTTTTTAAATTCATTTGGGCAATTTAGCCTGATTTCAGGTGAAATTGTAACAGAATCAAAAGCCTTTAGCATATCTTTAAGCTTGAATTCGGGGTTAATTTTTTTATTTTTTGCAAAAATTTCAATTAGCCTGCAGCCTGCATAAATTGCATCATCAAAGCCATAGTATCTGTCTTTGAAAAATGTATGCCCGGACATTTCCCCTGCTAAAAGCGCACCTGTTTCTCTCATTTTTGCTTTAATGTAGCCATGGCCCGTTTTGCACATAACTGCTTTACCGCCCATTTTTTCAATTTCATTGTATAAAACTTGAGAACATTTAACTTCTGAAACTATTGTCGGAACTTCGTTTCTTATTTTTAATTCTTTAATTAAATCGGTTGCATAGATTAAAAGAAGCTTATCGCCTGTTATCATTTTGCCTTCATCATCCACAACGCCAATTCTGTCTGAATCTCCGTCAAATGCTATGCCAAAATCGGCTTTATTTTCAACAACCGTTTTTTTAAGGTCGGCTAAAGTTGCTTCAACGCTTGGGTTTGGGTGGTGGTTTGGGAATGTGCCGTCAGGTTCTGTGTAAAGTTCGATAACATTCGCCCCAATTGCCCTATAAAGTTCCGGTGCCACAACACCTGCCGTTGCATTAGCGCAATCCGTTACAATTTTTATTCCGCCGGCTGCAAAAGAATTTGTCATTTTTTCAATATACATTGAAATTAAATCAGGCTTTTTAACCCAGCCTTTTT
>DVKW01000021.1 GCA_018715855.1 Candidatus Galligastranaerophilus intestinigallinarum | reverse complement strand
GTTTCATAATCATATACTGCTTGCAATTTGTTATAAGCAGCTTCAACTTCATCATTTATTATATTATATTTATAATTTTCTATGCAAGATAGCTCTAATTTAACCGCATTTAATCTTTTTTGGATGGAAGCTTCATCTTCCGTGTGCCTGCCCCTTAGCCTATGTTCAAGTTCTTCTAAACTTGGGGGTGCAAAGAAAATTGAAATACAATCGGGAAATTTTTCCATAACCTTTTTTGCGCCTTGAGTTTCAATTTCAAGAATAACATTTACCCCGTTATTTAATTTTTCATATACAAAATTTTTGTTTGTTCCGTAACAATTTCCCGAATATTCCGCCCATTCAAGAAATTCATCGTTTTTAACGGCTTTTTCAAATTCTTCTTTTGAAACAAAAAAGTAATTCACCCCGTCAATTTCAACAGGGCGAGGCTTTCTTGTTGTCATAGAAACGGAATAACAAACATTTTCTTTGTTATTTTCAAAAAATTTATTTAAAATTGTTCCCTTGCCAACGCCTGATGGGCCTGTAACAACGAACAATTTACCTTGTTTTTTTAGACAGTTTTTCATAATTTTTTTAATTATATATTAAAAAAATTTATTTTTTAATACTTTGCAAGGCTTAAAATTTTAACATCTTTCGGAAGTTTTTCTCTTCCTTTAAGATCGGTAAGTTCAATTACGAATGCAAGCCCTGCCAAAACCCCTGCTTTTTTTACAAGTTCGCAAGCAGCTGCTGCCGTTCCGCCTGTTGCAAGCAGGTCATCTATTATAAGAACTCTTTTGCCTTTTTCAATTGCATCCTTGTGCATTTCAATTTTATCTGTGCCATATTCAAGTTGATATTCAACGCTGTAGGTTTCAGCCGGCAATTTATTCGGCTTTCTTATCGGAACAAAACCGCAGCCAAGAGAATATGCAACAGGCATGCCAAAAATAAAGCCTCTTGATTCAATACCTGCAACGTAGTCAATTTTTTCATCTTTAAATGCTTCAACTATTTCATCAATCATTCTTTTCATAACGTCTTTATCTTTAATTGCAGTTGTTATATCTCTAAAAAGAATGCCTTTTTTCGGAAAATCGGGAACATCTCTGATTGCATTTTTAATATAATCCATCTTTTTCAATCCTTAATAAAATAATTGACCGTTAAATATTTTATCAAAAAAAATTTTATAGTAAAATTTCATTTATGGAAGAAAAAATTGAAATTTTAAAACAAAAAATAAACGAAATTACCCCCCGCTTTAATTCTTATAGGGGGTGTCTTTGACCTTGAAGGCAGCAAAAAAAGGCTTTTGGAACTTGAAAATTTAACAAAAAATGAAAATGTTTGGCAAGATTCTAAAAAAGCGGCGGAAATTTTAAAAGAACAAAAAGATATAAAAACAACTTTAGATGATTTTTCATTAAATGAAACAAAATTTGAAGATTGCAAAGTTTCGCTTGAATTAAAAGACCCTGATTTAATTAATGAAGCAATTGTTAAGGCAGATGAACTTATTAAATTTTTAGATAAGTTTGACTTAGAAAAAATGCTATCTGATGAATATGACCAAAATGACGCAATTTTAACGGTGAACGCAGGTGCAGGCGGAACAGATGCCCAAGATTGGGCAAGCATTTTGTTAAGAATGTATTTAAGATATGCCGATATTAAAAAATATTCAACCGAATTATTGGATAAATCAGACGGCGAAGAAGCAGGGATAAAATCTGCCACAATAAAAGTTAAAGGAAAATGGGCTTATGGCTACTTGAAAGCTGAAAAAGGAGTGCACAGGCTTGTTAGAATTTCCCCCTTTAATGCAAACGGCAAAAGGCAAACAAGCTTTGCAAGCATTGAAGTTACCCCTGTTATTGAAGATTTTGAAAATAAAATTGAAATTCCGCCTGATGAAATTGAAGTTGAAACAATGCGCTCAGGGGGCGCAGGCGGCCAAAACGTAAATAAAGTTGAAACGGCGGTCAGAATTTATCATAAACCGACAGGAATTGTTGTTAAATGCCAGCAAGAAAGGTCGCAATTACAAAACAAAGAAACCGCAATGCAAATGCTTGCATCTAAGCTTTTATTGATTAAAAAAATGGAACACGATAAAAAATTATCGGATTTGAAGGGCGAAAACGTTGATATAAATTTCGGTTCACAAATAAGAAGCTATGTTTTTCACCCCTACAAAATGGTAAAAGACCATAGAACAGGCTATGAAACAGGAAATGTAGAAGCCGTCTTGGATGGTAACATTGAAGGATTTATTGAAAGTTATTTAAAAGGAAAAAGAGAATGATAAAAGCACAAAGAGGAACAAAAGATATATTGCCCGATGAAATTACAACTTGGCAAGAAATTTATAAAAGAGCAAATGAATTATTTACAAATGCAAACTGCAAAGAAATAAGAACACCTATTTTTGAAGCAACAGAGCTTTTTAAAAGAGGTGTTGGCGATTCAACAGACATTGTAAATAAAGAAATGTACACCTTTAATGTTGGCGGCAATGAAACTTCAATCACCCTTCGCCCCGAAAACACGGCAGGCGTTGTAAGAGCTTTTATTGAACATGGAATGGACAGGTTATCCCCCCCTGTAAAATTATGGTATATGGGCCCAATGTTTAGGTATGAAAGGCCGCAAGCAGGAAGGCAAAGGCAATTTCACCAAATAGGCGTTGAAATTTTTGGCGTTAAAGAAGCAACAGCTGATGCTGAAGCTATTATTTTAGCTTCAGAATTTTTGAAAAAAAACGGAATAGATGACCTGACGGTTTCTCTAAATTCTCTTGGCTGCCCAACTTGCAGGCAAAAATATAAAGATGAAATTAAAAAAGTTTTATCGCCATATTTAGATGAACTTTGCGAAGATTGCAAAGTAAGATATCAAAAAAATCCGCTTCGTATGCTTGATTGTAAAAACGAAAAATGCATTGAAATTTTTAATAAAGATGAAATTAAAAATGTTGTTTTAAAAGATTTTATTTGTGATGAATGCAAGGAACATTTTGAAGAAGTGAAAAAATACCTTGATAAAACAGGTATTAAATATGAAATAGACAAAATGCTTGTTCGTGGCCTTGATTATTACACAAGAACCGTTTTTGAAATTAAAAGCAGCCTTCTTGGTGCTCAAAGTGCAATTTTAGGGGGCGGAAGATATGATGGGCTGGTTGAAATGCTTGGCGGCAAACCAACCCCTGCTGTTGGCTTTGCGCTTGGCGTTGAAAGATTGTATGGGTTAATTGAAAAAATTGAAGAAGAAAAACTTGATTATTTTGTTGTTTCAAAATTTTCTGATGCCGCAATTAATTTAACCTTAAAATTAAGACAAAAAGGCTATAAAGCCGATTTTGACATGCAAGGAAGAAAATTTGCAAAACAATTGGAAAAAGCTTCTAAAATTGCAAAAAAAGCTGTAATTATAGCTGAAGAAGAACTGGAAGGCAATTTCTATACAGTTAAAAATTTAGAAACAGGAGAACAAATTAAAAC
>DVKW01000220.1 GCA_018715855.1 Candidatus Galligastranaerophilus intestinigallinarum | reverse complement strand
ATAAAGCTTATTGGGGTTTTTAACACCTTTATTAAATCGTAAGACGTGTTTTTATAAATAATAGCTTCATAGCTTGGTGTTTTTCTTGCATATTTCCACCACAAATCACATAAAACATTTTCAGGCGTATTCCAAGGTTTAAAAGCTGTTGTATAGTGAATAATTTTAGGTTTACCCACAGATAAATTATAAAGCTTTTTAAATTGTGGAAAAACAAAATGATACTGGTAATTCCACTCTAAATTTAAAAATTTTACGTTCTCTTCAAAAATAACATTTAAAATATCTTGGTCTAAAAATGTGTATCCCATCTTTAATAAATCAAGAAATTGTTTTAAATATTTTTCTTTTTCAATTTTTTGAACGTCAAAAACAATAACGCCTGAGTTAAAATATTTTTTATAATCTTTGAAGTTCATTTTTTCTTTGAAATATTTAATTCGTTTTTTTGTGTAACATTCCGTGTCATAATCAATAACGGCGCCAATTTGTTTGTTTTCTAAATCAACATCAATTATTTTTGAAACATCATCTAAAGCGATAACATCAGAATCAAGATATAAGACTTTTTTATCATAAGGAAATAAAAAAGGAATTAAAATTCTGTAATAAGCTGCAATGCTCCAGTGCAAATCTTCTTTAAGGCCTGTTATATTTAATTCTTTTAATTTTTCCTTTACATCATAAAATTCTATTTTTACATTTTCGCATTCAAAATGGCTTAAAATTCTTTTAGAGTTTTCAGAAAAACCTTTTGCAAGAATAGATATAATATATTTTTTGTTTTTATTAGAATTTTCAATTAAAGATTGAATACAAACTGCTAAATAATTAACAAAATTTTCATCTGTTGAAAAAACTATCCTGTAATATTCTTGCATACATTTCCCCTTAATTAACCATTTTTAAATAAATTTCATTTGCTTCTTTTTCAATGTCAAAATGTAGTGAACTAAAAACGTTTTTAATTATATCAAATAAAAGGCTTTTATTTGGGGAAGTTTCTTTTAATTTTATATAAAATAAATCCATATTCAATCCGCCTTCTTTATTTGGAAAAATATAGTTTATATCAAGCCTTTTTGCCCCATTTTTAATATAAAATTTTTGCCTTCTTATTGTATTTATATTTTTTTCATCAACCTTTTCAACTTCAAAAATAATTCCATTTTTATTTTTAAAATTTTCTTTTAAACTATCTAAAATTTTTGAACCAAAACCCATTGAATGATATTTTTTAAAAATTGCCAAATAATCGACCCAAATATAATCAAAAACATCCAAAATTAAAATGTAGCCGTAATCTTCCCATTTTAAAATGTAATAATTCGGGTTTTTTAAATAAGACAAAAAATGTTCATAACTTTTAAGTTCAAAAATTGGAAATTGCCCTTTCATATCTTCATATAAAAGGGCAAAATCACATTCTTTTTTTATTCTATTTAATTGCATCTTCACAATCTTTGCAGATGCCATCAGTGTTTAATTCTCTATATTTCCAGCATCTTTGGCATTTTTCGCCGCTTGCTTTTTGAATTTTAACAATTAAACCGTCAGCTTCAAATTCTGAAATTGAATTAAATTCTTCGTTTTTGCCAACGTAAGCATGAGATACAATAAATAAGTCTGCAAGTTCATTTTCATATTTTTTAAGAACTTCAACATTATCGCCATCAAGCAAAATATCTGCTTCAAGTGAGCTTCCAATAATTTTATCATCCGAACTTCTTAATGGTTCAATTGCCTTTGAAACAGTTTCTCTTGCTTTTAATAAAATAGAATATTCTTCTTCAAGCTTATCATTATCCCAAAGAGGGTTAGCTTTTGGCCAATCGGAAAGTAAAATGCTTTCTAAACCGCCCCTTTGAACAATTGGTGTATTTTGCCAAATGTCTTCTGCCTGATGAGGCATAACAGGAACCAAAATTCTAACCAAAACTTGCAAAATTTCAAACATAACGGTTTGAGAAGCTCTCCTTGATAATGATTTTTTACCTTGAGTGTAGAGCCTGTCTTTTACAATATCAAGGTAGAATGAACTTAAATCAACCGTTGCAAAGTTTTGAAGATATTGGAAATATTTATAAAATTCATATTCTTCAAAAGCAGAATCTACATTTCTAATTAATTTGTTTAATTTAGAAAGTGCAAATTTATCAATTGATTTTAAGTCTTCATATTTTACATAATCAGATTCAGGGTCAAAATCAAAAAGGTTGCCAAGTAAAAACCTTGCTGTGTTTCTTGTCTTTTTGAAAACTTCAACAAGCTGGTTAATTATATTTTGCCCGATTTTAATATCGTTTCTGTAATCAACGCTTGCTGCCCAAAGCCTTAAAACATCTGCCCCATAAACTTTTGTAACTTCTTGAGGTAAAACAACATTGCCTAAAGATTTAGACATTTTTCTGCCTTCGCCATCAAGTACAAACCCATGGGTTAAAACGGTTTTATATGGTGCAATGCCAAGAGTTGCAGCACAAGTTAAAAGTGAAGATTGGAACCAGCCCCTGTGTTGGTCTGAACCTTCTAAGTACATATCAACAGGAATCGGGTTAACATTATCTGCTGCAAATTCATTACATCTTTTTGCAACAACTGCTCTCCAAGAAACGCCTGAATCAAACCAAACATCCATAATGTCTGATTCTTTTTCAAATTCAGAACATCCGCACTCACATTTTGTTCCGCTTGGTACAAAATGGCTTGCATTATATTTAACCCAAGCATCTGAGCTTTCTTTTTCAAAAGTATCTGCAATTAATTTAATTGTTTCATCATTAATTAACGGTTTATTGCATTTTTTGCAATATAAAACAGGAATAGGAACACCCCATGCTCTTTGCCTTGAAATGCACCAATCGGTTCTGTTTTCAACCATATTGGATATTCTTTTTTCGCCTGCAGCCGGTATCCATTTAACGTTTTTAATTGCATTTAAGGATTTTTCCATAAAATCGCCCACACGAACAAACCATTGTGGAGTTGCCCTATAAATTAC
>DVKW01000219.1 GCA_018715855.1 Candidatus Galligastranaerophilus intestinigallinarum | reverse complement strand
GCTGTAATGTTTTTTTGCGAACTTGTTAAATATTTAAAAATGCCCGTTAGAATGGAATTTGTAAGCTTATCAAGCTATGGGTGCTCTGAATGTTCATCAGGAAGAGTTTCAGCTCTTAATGTTTCCTTGCCGCCATTAGAAAACCAAAAAGTTTTAGTTGTTGAAGATATTATGGATACGGGCCTAACCTTAAAATTCTTGCTTGATTACCTTAAAACAAAATGCAAAGTTGATGATGTTAAATTGGCCGTTATGTTTGATAAAAAATGTGCAAGAAAATTTGATATTGAACCGGATTTTTACGCATTTGATGTTGATGACAAATTTATTGTGGGCTTTGGGCTTGATTACAATGAATATTTAAGAAATATTCCATACGTTGGCTACTATGAAAAATAAGCAAAAAAATTTTTTTACGGGCATTTAAAAAAACAACACATACTACACGAAGGATAAATTATTGAAAATTAACAACATCTCACCGGTTAGTTTTGGCTACAGCAAAAAAAGCCAAGAATATATAAACAAAAACGTTGAACAAATTGAAGAACCCGAATTACAAGCAGCCATTAAAACCTGCTCAAATGTTTGTAATTCAATGGAAGATACAATAAAAGCAAACGAAAGAAAATTTGGCTCCGATTATTCGCAATCAAACTATGTGGATTTTTTCATTACCTTAAAAGACGCCCTTTTATCCCACGTTGTTCTTTTGTTTGATGACAGCGAAAAATATTTGCAATCGGAATATGATTATTATTCTTCTTCTTTAAACAGATGTAAAAATAAAGATAACAACTGGCGCCAAAGCATTGTTGACAGGCTGAAGTTTTGGGATTCCAACCTTGGAAAAACAAAAGAAGAAATGGCAAAAGAACTTGAAGAAAGCAAAAAAGCGGCATCTATTAGCAAAGCACAGCTTACGGATGTCATAAAAACATATATGGCGGGCGGAAAAACAGATGCTACATCAACAGAAAGCTCCCCTATTGTGGAAACCCTTCAAAGAACAGAGTTTTCCCCAAGAGGTATGCAAGATGTTATGGGAATGGAAGAATTAAAAGAAGAATTAATTGAAAATGTTGTAAAACCCGTTAATAACCCCGAACAAGCAAGGCTTGACCTTGAAGAATACGGCAAAAGAATTCCAACGGGAATTTTATTATACGGGCCCCCGGGGTGCGGAAAAACTTATATTATTGAAGCGCTTGCAGCAGAAACCGACAGCGAAGTTTACATTATGAACAGCGCAAATACAGGTTCCAAATTTGTAAACCAAACCGCAAACAACATTAAAAAAGCGTTTGATTACGTTTATAAAAAAGGCGATGAATCAGATAAGCCCGTTTTTATGTTTATGGATGAAATAGACGCTATGACATCAAACAGAGATGCTGATGCAAGCAATGAAGATATTAAAGGTGTTGCAACTTTATTAAAATATATTGAAGGCGCAAAAGCGCATAATGTTATTGTTATAGGCGCAACAAACAAATACGATTTAATAGACCCTGCTATAAGGCGCCGTTTTGATATGAAAAGGTATGTTGGCCTTCCTGAACAGGAACAAAGAGAAGCCTTAATAAGAAATAATTTATCTAAAAAGAAAAAAGGGCAAGCTTTAATTAATGATGATGAAAAAGTTAAAAAGGTGGCAAAAGCGCTTAGCGGCTATTCATCAAGCAGTATAAATATAATTTCTGATTTAGCTTCCCTAAATGCACTAAAAAGAAACAGAGCAGATGTTGATGTTATTGATTTTGAAGAAGCAATAAAAACAACGGGTGAAGAAAAAATTGATGACAAGCAATATAAGCCCTTGGCAAGAAAAGAAAAAATAGGCTTCAATTCAAGTTCATTTATTAATTAATGTAAATCAGCCAAAAGTTGTAAAATAACATAAAAAAACAAACCTAACGGTTGATTTCAAGGGCATGCCCATCATGCATAATAAAACTATTATGAACACGAACGAGAAATGTCTCATTAAATATTTATCATTTGGGAAATACGAACAAGGTGTCGAAACCAAATCATTGATTAACTTTTTAATTAATCATGATATGAAATTTTCTTTTGAAGATTTGAATCCTGTTTGTAACATTATTGACGAATTGGAATTTTTTGAAAATATACATTATAATTAATTCTTATGAAAGAAAAATTATTAAAAAATATCCTTTTTACAGTAACTGTTATAGCACTTGCCGCTGTTTTTATTTCGCTTTTAAAAGTTTTTAACATTTGGGGCTTTTTGCTTGAAGTTGAAAACAAAACGTTTGATTTTCGCCAACAGATAATTTCACAATACAAAAAAGCAAATAAAGATATTGTTATTTTAGCAGTTGATGATTCAAGCTATGAATATATTGTTTCAACTTATGGCGCTTGGCCTGCACCAAGGGATTTTTGGGCGCACATTTCGGATGGAATTGAAAAAGCAAACCCAAAGGCAATAGCATTTGACCTTTTGTTTGTTCAAAATTTTAAAGTTTTTGGTAACAGCGACAAAATTTTAACAGATACAATAAACAAAAATAAAAATATCTACGTTTCAATGACTTTTGATTCAAGGCCAAAAGAAGTCAGAAAACCTATTGACCTTCCAAAAACATTAGAAACAAACATTGTTGGCAACTCTGAATTTTTAAAAAAAGCACCTTTAATTAATAAAATTAACGTTATGGGAATTTTGCCCGATTTAATGAAAGGCACCGACAACATTGGTTTTATTAACGTTGCAAGAGATAAAGACGGAATTTTAAGAACAAGTATTCCAATATTTGTTTATAAAGATAAATTTTACAAACACTTAGATTTTCTTCTGGCACTTGATATCTTAGGGTTGGATTCTAAAAATTTAACCATAGATAAAAACCGCACAATAAACCTTGCAGATGGCAGAAAAATTCCACTAACAAAAGATGGAAGAACATATTTAAACTGGTATGGTGACGAAGAATCTTTTGAATATATTCCTTTATGGAAGGTTGATAAAGCAATAAAAGAAAATAACCTTGATTATTTATCATCAAAATTCAAAGATAAAATTATTTTTGTAGGTGTTACAACAACAAGCCTCAACGATATTAAATCGACCCCGACATCCAGAATGTTTGCAGGCGTTGAAACCCACGCAACTTTTTTGAATAATATTTTCGATAACAATTTAATTAAAAAAACAAGCAATTTATTCGACATTATAATAACAATAATTTTAACCCTTTTAACAGGCCTTATAGTTGTTAAATCCAAAAATGTTCCTTATGCAATCTTAGGCGTTATTTTGCTTATTATCTCATATAGCGTTTTAACAATAATTTTAATGCATTATTTTAACCTTTGGATGGCGCTTGTTTTGCCCCTTGTTTGTTCAATCGGCGCAGTTACGGGTTCTTATGCAATTAAATATATCGTAACTTCAAGAGATTATGAACACACCTATAAATTGGCCGTAACAGACGGGCTGACCGATATGTACAACCACAGGTATTTTCAAGAACAAATGAAATTAAACATTGATAATACAAAAAGATATAACACGCCTTTTTCATTAATTATGGTTGATATTGATTTCTTTAAAAAATTCAACGATAAATACGGGCACCAATCAGGTGACGCTGTTTTAAGGCAAGTGGCGCAAACAATAAAGAAAAATATCCGCTCGACAGATATTCCCTGCAGATATGGCGGCGAAGAAATGAGCGTTATTTTATCTAACACCAAAAAAGAAGAAGCAGCTATTGTTGCGCAAAAAATTTGCGAAGCTGTCAGAAACAAAGAATTTGAGCTTGCAACAGGCGATTGGACTCACGTTACAATAAGCCTTGGTGTTGCATCTGCTCCAATAGATTCAGATTCTGTTCAAGGCTTAATTGAATATGCAGATAAATGCCTTTACGTTGCAAAAGAAAACGGCAGAAACCAAGTAATATCAACTATTGAAAACACCTAGCCTTCTGTTGTTAAAAACTTGGTTTGTTTTGGTAAAAGAATTTTTTCATTTTTGCTTGTTGAAAATTCGGCCTCATTATCTTTGTTTTCAACCCAAATTTCAAAATCTCGGCCTCTGCATTGAATATCGACTTCTTCTTTCGCTTCAATTGCATAATTAATATCAACAAAATTTAACTTGTCATATTTTTCAATATAATATTCTTGTTCGCCGCAATTTGTGCAAAATTTTTCACAAGGAACAATTTTCCCGAATTCTTTTTTTGCATTTCTTTTAATTTCACAGTGCGAACACCTTATAATATAATAATTTTTTTTCAAATATTTACCGCAAGCGGGGCAATAACCTTCGTTTGAATATAAAAGTGCGCCATAATGTTTGCATTTAAACAGATTTTTTAAAATTTCTTTTAATTTAATTTGCATATCAACTTTTTAATTTTTTATATTAAAAAGTCAAAATTAAACATCTATGCCGCCATAATAGTCATCATCTTCGGCAATTTCATATTCATCATCATCTAAAATATCTTTTGACTTATTTAAGGGAATTTGATAGGGCTTATATTCTTCGTATTCTTCTTCCCTTAATTCATCTTCGCTTATTTGGGTATCTTCCTGTTTTACAAAAGAATCTTTTTCTGATTCATTTTCTAAAGTTTTACCTTTAATAAATTTCGAAATTGCGCCCAAAAACTTCTTTTTTGGCTTTTTATCTTTAATTTCACCTTGTTTAACAAAGGAATCTTCGGCCTGTTCTTCCAAAAAAACGGAATTGTCATCATCTTTTTGGTTGTCATTGTCTCTTTTTTTATTGCGCATGTTCATATACCCTGTGTTGCCGCCGCCACCGCCGTCTCTTCCGAGGTTTTGCGAGCTTTGCACCAAAGGCTGATTGTTTGAAGGGCCGTTTATGTTAAATGAAGACATTTTTGCTTCCCTTTTAGTTAACAAGCCATATTTTTGATTATAATATTTTGGGGAATATGTGAAAGTTTTAATCAAAAATATACACTATATAACGGATGAAATTATATTAACTTTAACAAAACCCTTATTGCATCAATCATCCCGTCAGGATTTGCGATATTTTTTCCTTTTATATCATAAGCAGTGCCCGATGATGGAGATGTTCTTATAATTTTTAACCCGATTGTTGTGTTAACGGCATCATTGCCTGTTAATGCTTTAACCGCACAAAGCCCCTGATCATGGTACATTGCAACAATTGCATCATAATCTTGTTTTTTGTTTTGAAGATATTTTTTCCCCGCATTTGAAAAAAGCCCGTCAGCACTATATGGCCCGTATGCAAAAATTCCCGATTTATTTAATTTTTGAACAGAAGGAATAATTGTATCTATTTCTTCATTCCCCAAAATGCCGTTTTCGCCCGCATGGGGGTTGAGTGCGCAAAGTGCAATTTTTGGATATTGAATATTGCATTTTTCTTTTAAAAATTTATTTAATCTTTGTACTTTTGAAATAATCATATCTTCCGTTATTTCAATTTTCTTTAAAGGTAAGTGCCTTGTTAAAAGCATAACTCTTAAATCATTTGCAATAAAAAGCATTTCTGCTTTTTCATCGTCATTATCCGAAAGAAGCCTTTCAAGAATTTCCGTTTGGCCTGAATAATGATATCCCGATTTATTCAATTGTTCCTTTGAAACAGGCGCCGTTACAATGCCTTGAATTTGCCCCAAATGCGCAAGGTCGCATGCTGTTCTTAAACAATCAAAACAATATTTGCCTATATCTTTTTGGCTAAGTTCAATTGTTTCATACCCCAAGCCCAAATCTTTTCCTATAATCAAAATTTGTTCAAATTTTGGCCTAAGATTAACAAGTGCTTTATATGTAATTTCTTCGCCAATACCTAAAGGGTCGCCTGTTGTAATTGCTATTTTATTTTTGTTCATGGTTTTTAAAATAATTAACTATATCAACTAATGCAGTAATTGAACCCATATTGCCGGATTTTGTAACAATAAAGCCGGCATTGGAATCCATACAAAGTGAAATTGCAGGCAAAATGCTGTCTACAACTTGCAAATACTCGCAATTAACAGCATTTGTGCATTTATAAGAAGTTTCGCCGCCAATTGTAATTAAAATACACTCAGACATTTTTTTAACTTTTTGTGCAATATTTGCCAAATAATCGGTTATCATTGAAGCAAGCATTTCTTTTGTAATGCCTTCATCAATAAGTTTTTCTTTGCCCTTTTCTTCTTGTGTTTCATCTTGAATTTTTGAAACATGGGCAATAACAATATTATCTTTTCCGAAATTGTGTATAATTCTTTCTGCCATAGCATCCGAATCGTTTGATAAGATATCTTGCAGTTTTAAATCTATTGAATATACATTATCAATGTCATCATCCAACAATAGTTTATTAATTTGCGCAGTTGTCATTGAATTTTTTGAACCGGATAAAATTAATTTTGGCAATTTGGGAATAATTTTTTGAACAGGTTCGCTGTTGTTCAATGGAAGCCAAACATTCCCTAAAGCATTTGCCAAGCCTGCAGAGCCTACAGGCAAAATATTATATTGGCTTTTTGTAATTGCAAGAACAATTTGCTCTAAATCAATAGCAGAAACAGCATCAATTACAATTAATTTTTTGCCGCCTGAAACAAGCTCATTTAATTTTGATGTAATTGGCCCCGCACCTTTTGCAATTACATTTAATTGAATTGTTGCAATTGAATCATAAAAACTTTCATTAACTTGTTTTTTTAAAATATCTGGGATGTAAGAATCATATATCGGGGCATAAGAATCTCTTGCAGCGTCCGTTCTTTCAATCGGAACGCCTTTTAAAAGCTGATACCCGCCTATTGTAATTCTTCCTTCTCTGATAAATGCAGGTGCAATAACAGCGGCATCATAGCCTATTGCATCAAGCATTGCTAATGTTTCAACCGCAATGTTGCCCCTTAGAGTTGAATCTATTTTTTTATAAAAATATTCAACAGATAAATTATCTTTTAACTTTTTAGCGCCTTCCCAAACTTTTTGGGCAGCTTCTTTTGCATTAATATTTCTTGATTCCGTTGTAAGCGCAAAAGTGCCAATGTTCGGATGATTTTGAATATTTTCATCCGTATCAAAAATTATTTCGGTATTAGAACCCTTTATAAAAAACTGAAGTGCCGTATCATTTGCACCGGTTAAATCATCGGCAACAATGCCGATGGCACCTGTCATTGCCATAAACTAATTCTCTTCTCTTTTAGAACCCATTAATCTGATATTTGTGCATCTGATTAAATATCTTTCAAGCGTTTCGCCATCGGGTGTTGTCCATTTGCTTGAAGCCAATCTGCCTTCAATTCCGACTAACGAACCTTTTTTAACCCACTCGCCGGCAAATTCCGCTTGTTTATCCCAAATTTCAATATTAAACCAATCGGTTACTTCTTCTTTTGCTTTTGAATCCCATCTGTTAACGGCAACAGAAAATGTAACTTTAACTTTTCCGGAATCGAAATATTTCATCTCGGGCGCTTGGCCTACTCTACCAACTACTAC
>DVKW01000218.1 GCA_018715855.1 Candidatus Galligastranaerophilus intestinigallinarum | reverse complement strand
CTTTAACTAACCGCCGTATTTGTTTTTGTCTTCTTCTTTTCTTGCCTTATACATTGTTTTTTGGACGATAACGCCATATGGAACAGCTTCTGTTTCAGATATTAAAATTGAAAATACATCTTTAACTAAAAAGTCGCTTGGCATTGCATATTTGTATGCCACGCCTTTTTGTTCTATATTTGCGGGGTTTGGTTTTCTGTCACCGTTTACATCTACCATAATTATGCAAGGCGGTGTTATTGTTTGGTTTTTGTTGTTTTCAAGGCCGTATCTGCCGCAGCCGCCGTTGTTGCCATAGGCTTGAACGCCGTTTGTTTCGTATAAATCAAGTAAGACATCTTTATCATAGGGTATTTCATATCTGAAGCCATCGGCCGTATAAAAAGCAAAATTATCCCTTTCGCCATAGGTTAAGCTGGTTGTGCTTTTTAAAATATTCATTGTGTTTGATAAATATTGAAAAAGGTTCGCTGTTTCATAAGGCGTTTGCCCTTCCATTGCAAGGCTTAATAAAATTGCCTGATTTAAGCTTGAAACCGCTTTTGATAAACCTGTTTGAAATTCCCTTTGCTGCATATTTACAAGAGTAACGGGAATCATAACGGCGGCAACAACGCCTATAATTGCAAGGGTTATCATAACCTCAGCCAAAGTAAATGCTTTTTTAAATTTTCTTTTCATAGTGCAATTTTAATCTTTTTTTGCTTTCTTTGCAAGAATAAGTTCATATTTTATTTTTGCTTTTATGGGTCTTTTAATGTAAAATCAAACTAGACATAAGACGTGAATCACTAAAAAAGAAAGAAGAGAAAATGGAAAACACACCAATTACGCACAAATTTGAAATTGAAATCGGCGGTAAAAATGTTGTTGTTGAAACAGGCAAATACGCAAAACAAGCAACAAGTTCAGTTACCGTTAAATGCGAAGACACAATGCTTTTTATACACGCTGTTGTATCAAAAGAACCAAGAGTTGGGATTGATTTCTTCCCGCTCCTTATAGATTATGAAGAAAGAATGTCGGCAATCGGCAAAATCCCCGGCGGCTACACAAGAACAGAAGGCAAAGCAAGTGAAAAGGCAATTCTTGTTTCAAGGTTGATAGACAGGCCTATTCGCCCCTTATGGCCTAAAGGATACAGAAACGATGTTCAAATTGTTTCACAATTATTCAGCTATGACCAAAAAAACCAACCCGATGTTTTATCAATTTTAGGCGCATCATCTGCCCTAATGTTATCGGGTGCCCCATTTGAAGGGCCTGTTGGTGCAGTTAGAGTGGGCAGAATTGATGGCCATATGATTGCAAACCCAACACACCAAGAATCTGAAAAATCAGATATGGATATTGTTATTGCAGGCACAATGGATTCTGTGATTATGGTTGAAGCAGGCTGCAAATTTGTAGGTGAAGATGATATTATGGCAGCTGTTGAATTTGCACAAGTTGAAATTAAAAAACAATGCGAAGCGCAAATTCAATTTGCAAAAGATTGCGGTGTGGTTAAAGAAGAATTTGTTAACCCCTATGATACATCTGAAATTGCACAAATAATTAAAGAAACATCATATGACGCTATTGTGGATGCTTACCACAATTTTGACCGTGAATACAGACAAAATAAACTTGATGAAACCAAAAAAGCTGTTAAAGAAAAAATCGAAGCACTTCCTGAAGACCACCCGATTAAAACAATGATTGAAGAAACGGGAATTGATTTTGTTGCGGAAGAATTTAAAGCATTAGAAAAGAAAATAATGCGTGCAATGATAAAAGATGAAGGTGTTAGAGCAGATGGCAGAAAAGTAACAGATGTTCGCCCGATTTGGTGCGAAGTTGGCGTTCTTCCAAGGGCCCATGGATCAGCCGTTTTTACAAGAGGCCAAACACAAATTTTATCTTGCGCAACTTTAGCCGGGCCTAATATGGCGCAAGAACTTGATGGTGTTGACCCATTAACAACCAAACGCTATATGCACAAATACATTTTCCCAGGGTTCTCGGTTGGTGAAGTAAAAGCCCTAAGAGGCCCCGGCCGTCGTGAAGTTGGCCATGGCAACTTGGCAGAACGTGCCAATGTTCCCGCACTTCCAAGCGAAGAAGAATTTCCTTATGCAATAAGAGTTACATCTGATGTATTAGAATCAAACGGTTCAACATCAATGGGTTCAACCTGTGCAAGCTCAATGGCTTTAATGGATGCGGGCGTTCCTGTTAAATGTATGATAGGCGGCGTTGCAATGGGCCTTATTAAAGAAGGCGACACAGATATTGTCTTAACCGATATTCAAGGCATTGAAGACTTTTTAGGTGATATGGACTTTAAAGTTACAGGTAATGATTACGGTATAACAGCACTTCAAATGGATATGAAAATTAAAGGTATTTCAAATGAAACTCTAAGACGTGCTTTATATCAAGCAAAAGAAGGCAGATTGCACATTATGGGCAAAATGAAAGAAGCAATATCTGAACCAAGAAAAGAACTTTCACCGTTTGCTCCAAGGTTATATTCTCTCCAAATTCCCGTTGATGATATCGGAACAGTAATCGGCCCCGGCGGCAAAATGATTAGAAGCATTATTGACGCTTCAGGTGCTGAAATAGACATCAAAGATGACGGTACCGTTACAATCACATCTAACGACAAAGAAGGCGCAGACATTGCAATTCAAAAAATTAAAGAATTAACCTTTAAGCCTGAAGTTGGCGTGGTAGCAAAAGGCAAAGTTGTAAGAATTATTCCAATCGGCGCATTTGTTGAACTTGCCCCCGGAAAAGACGGCATGGTGCATATTTCACAAGTTTGCCATGAAAGAATAGAAAATATTGAACCTCACCTTTCAGTTGGTCAAGAAGTAATTGTTAAAGTTATTAAAATTGACGACAAAGGCAGAGTGAACCTTACAATTAAAGGAGTAACGGATGAAGAAAAGGCATCTTGTAACTAAAATTTTATGTGCTTGCGGTTTGGCATTTTGCCTTACCGCTTGCACATCATTAAATTATGTTGATGATGATATTGAAAGCGTTAAAATTTCAAATATTCAAACAGATGAAAATTTTAGCCTTCAAGCTGTTGAAAAAACAACATCTGATAACATAACAGTGAGAGCGGGTGTTTCCCAAACCATGCTGGAAGGCGCTTTGGTGCTTTATCTTAATTTAAAAAATAATACTGATACAACTTATAAGTTTGATGTAGCAGACCTTTCGGTAACTTCGCCCATTGGAGATGTTACTTTCATTGCTCCTTCAAGCTTTATTGAAGCTTACCAAAATTTCGAAGCTTCTAACTATGCAGGCATGATGAACGCAGGTGCGGCCTTGGGGGGGTTTGCGAATATTCAAAATCAATACAGGCAAACAATCACAAGCTCCAGTGCCGCAAATACGTTTGATAATATGCAGCAAACATCTGATTTAGGTGCGCTTGAAAAAACTATCGCAGGTTTACAAAAACATACATTAACACAATATAAGTTCATAAAACCCTATAGTGAGGAATATTATTATATATTCTTAAGAAAACCCGAAGAATATCCTCTTGTTGTTAATTATAAAGACCTGACGTATAAGTTCGGCGGCAAAAATAATGCATCTGAATAATTTTTTGAAAAGAAATTTTTCAATAAACAAAAAAAGCAAAGCTCAACATGTGGTTGAGCTTGCTATGATGATGCCTTTATTTATAATTTTATTCAGCTATACGTTTCAATTAATGGTTGAAACGTATTCAAAATACAGATTTTCATATATTTTCACAAATTCCGTAAGAAATGTAATTAATAACCCTGTTCTTTATAACAATGTTGCAAATATCTCTGATTACAACATTCAAAGTCTTATTCAAACAGAACTGGAAAATGAAATTACAAGAAGCGGCAGCAGAATTCCTTTTACGGATGTTTTGGTTTATGTTGCAGAATCTGATGAAACAGATTTTATAAGGGGTGCGTATCAACTTGTTACGGATAAAATATTTTTCGGGCAAACGGGCAAGGAATATTTTTATTTTACAATTCCTGTTAATAAAACCTACACAACGCCGATTGTCTTAAACAAAACAACCCATGATGTTGAAAGCTATTTCAATTTTTATTTTAAATATTATTCGGAAAAATATTATGAAGCAGAAAG
>DVKW01000217.1 GCA_018715855.1 Candidatus Galligastranaerophilus intestinigallinarum | reverse complement strand
TGTTGCTTCATCTAAAATTAAGAGTTTAAAATCGTTGTAATAAGCTCTTGCAAGCGCCACTCTCTTTTTTTGGCCTATTGATAAATCCATTGTCGAATTTAAGGGAATGTTTAAACCTGCTTTTTTAAGGGCGTCTTCCGCTTTTTTTAAATTAATTTTGTTATCATCAATTCCAAATGCAACATTTTTTAAAACGGAAGCATTTAAAAAGGAAGATTCCTGAGGCAAAAAGGAAATGTTTTTTTGCCACCCTTTAATTTTATCTTTTGTAAGTTCAACGTTATCTATAAAAATTAAGCCTTCATTTGGTTCATAAACACCTGCAATAATATCTGCAAGTGTTGTTTTGCCTGCACCTGATGCGCCAATTATACCAACAAATTCGCCCTTTTTAATTTTCAGATTGATATTTTTTAAGCCTTTATTTTCTTCATATTCAAAAGAAACGTCTTTAAGTTCAATTTCACTTTCAAAATTAAGAGAAGGAAGATTTTTATATTCTTCAAAATTGAATTTTGAAATTTCATCATATTTTTCAATAAACCATTTTGCCTTTGGCATAGAAACATTAATTGCATACATTGAAATTAAAACTTTGTTTAATTGGGGAACAAGCCTTAAAACAATTAAGGCAATAACAGCCAAAGATGAAATTATTGCAGCTTTTGAAATGTCGCTTAAAAATACAATTGAAATTATCATAATTAAAAATGAAATAATAACGCCAATTTCAGTTACATATAAAGGGTAATTGCCGAATGAAATTCTTTTTGAAAAGTTATCTGAAATGTTTTTTGAACTTTTCATTAAGTAATTTGCAAAATATTCCTGTTTATTTGAAATTATTATTTCTTTTTGAGAATTAATTATAAAATTAACATCATATGCAAAATCGTTCAGCATTTTAACGCCAACTTCACCCAAATGCGCCGCTTTTTTCTTAAAATATAAATTTTCAAAAAAAGCAAAAAGAACAATAAAAGCTGTTGATAAAAAAGCGGGGATTGTGAATTTATAAAATAAAAGCCCTAAAATGCAAAGTGCAACAACACCATTTGCAAGAAGAATTATTGTTCTTAGCACAAATTCAAGCGAGATATCTCTGACTGATGAAAACAAAAGAGTATTTTCATCGCCGTAGCTTAAAGTTTTTATTTGTTTATATGGGGCGTATAAAATTTTTTTAATAACGTTTTCATTAATGTAATCTGACCAAATTTTAACAAAATCGTTTTGTTTTTTTATGTAATACATCATAAAAAGGTTTTTAAACAAAAATACAAAAATCATAATTAATGAAAGAATGAAGGCTATTTTTAAATAAGGAAGATTTGGCAAAAATTTGGAACAAAATTCAAGAACCGTTTTCCCGCCAATTGAATCGGATGAGGTTAAAATAAGCATAACGGGGAAAATCATTGCAATGCCTAATAATTCCAAAAAACCCCCTATAACAGACATTAAAAAAAGCAAAGTCATCTGCCTTTTATAGCCAGAACCAAATTTTTTAACAAAAATAAAAAAATATTTTAAAAACAAAACAACTCTCACATCTTGCAAATCTATATTATCCTAATTATACTCATAATTATGGAGAATATGCAAAACAATTTTCATTCAATAGGGCTTTCTTTGGCGCCAAATTCAAACCACAACAGCGCCATTTGTGTTTTAGACAACAATAAACAAATAATTCACTTAGACAAATTGTTTTTCACGGATGACATTAAACTTTTTTTTGAAAATTCCCCTTATGTTAAAAATTCCGTTGTTGTTGTTTCTTTGCCTTTTGATGAATCACTGCTAGATGGCAAATGGAGAATTCATTCAAAAAATTATAAAATGATAAGCGAACTTTTTGAAGTTAACAAAAACAATTGGACAAACAGAATAAATGACAGATTAAAAGATTTGCTTTTAAATTTAAACAAAGAAAAATGCCAAGTTTTTAGGTGCAACATTAACCTTTTAAGGCAAGCTTACGGCTTAAACCCAAATTATTTGGAAAAAACATCTCTTGATTGTAAAAGCTTTCAATCGGGTTTAAAAATTAAATACGGGTTTAATATAATGTCTGATAACCTTTTGCCTGCAGCTAATTTAGAAGCAATTTTATGCGCTATGTTTGCATATGATATTAAAGAAAACAAAATTCAAACAAAAGAAATTGCAAATTATTTTGGCATTAAAGTTTTAAATAAAATTTAGATGTTTGCACCATTATCTTTATTTTTCATTATATTAAAGGCATTTTTAGAGCCTTCAAATTCTTTCATAAAATCTAAAACAAATTCTGATGCTTCCTTGTCTCTTTGAATGGCGTGCTTTAGGTTTATAATTTGTTCATAAGTTAATTTATCAAGGCTTGTTTCATAGCTATAAATATTTTTAAATTCTGATAAAGTTTTTTCATCAAACCCCGGCAAATTTGAATTATAAGCGTACCATTTATAAAAATTGTACAAAATTTTATAAGGGTTTAATTGTTTTTTATCAAAAACAAAAAGAATCGGGCTTTTAAAAGAAATTTTTTTAGAGGTTAAAAGGTTTATATAAAGCCCCTTTAGGCCTTTTTTTGGAAAAATTAAGCCAATATCTTCGCCTATAAAATTTAAAAATTTTTCTGCATCATTAAAAATATAATAATTTATACCTTTTTCTTTTGAATATTCAAAAATATTTATAAAATTATCAACATTTTTTTTCGCAAGCTCATAAACTTCATTTTTTACTATTTGCCTGTTTTTTTCAAGTTCGGAATTAATTGTAAGGCTTGCGCCTGATGTTATATGGCTTTTTGCCATATTTGAATTAGCAGATTTTAGGCTGTATTTTTTAGATAAATATTTTTCTTGAATATCAAAAATTAAATTTATTAATTTTGAAAGAAGTGTTTTAAACATAGTTTTTATTATACAAAACTATTCACATTTTTAGTTCTGTTTACAAAACTTTATATTTTTTTATTAAAATAGGCACTTTATTTTTGAAAAAAAACTTTATTATACTAACGAGAGAAAAATTGAGAGGAATTTTGAGATGGATTATACAATTAACAAAGGCGATTGCATGTGGAACATTGTTAAGGCACAATACGGTGACGATGTTAAAACAAATGCAGATATTTTAAGAGCAGTAAACAGATTAGCTGAAATTAACAATATTGAAGACCCAAATTTAATTTATACGGGAAATACTTTATACATTCCGTCTTACAGTTCCATTTTCACTGAAAACCCCACAGACGAAGCAGAAGAAGCATCTTTGAAACCTGAAAACGAAGATGAAGAAAAAGCGGTTTCAACTTCAATGTATGAAGATTTTTCAAACTGGATTAAAGATGGCTATGACAAATTAACCGGCAACAAAAGAGATGAAGTTGAAATGTTTGATTATGTAAATTCCGACATTTCAAAAGACGATGAAGCATTTGAAGAACCTTTGGTTGAAGGCGCAAAAAACCTTGCTCAATCAAACCTCGAAGCTTCAGATATAGACCAAAGCGGCGATATGAACTATGATGAATATTTACAGCAAGAAGCAAGCTTATACAATGAATTATTCCCAAATGACGCTTATCAATTTAATGAAGCAGGCGAATTAATGACAAAAAATGCTGAAACAGGGGAATATGAAACAGATTCTTATGCAAACCAGTTTATGCAGGAAAATTTCGCTGCACTTGATATGGATGAAAGCGGCTCTTTAAATGAAGATGAACTTGCAGCATATTATATGGCAATGGATGCATCAGATTCAACAAAAGGCTATGTGGATGGCAAAATTCAAATTGGTGCCATGATAAACACCGATTTAACGGGAAAAGATTTTCAAACAAGATTAACTAATGCAGGCAAGCTTTTAGATGATAGTGCAGCTTAAAAAATTAATAGATGTATAAATCTGTTGAAAATTTAAGCCTTCCTGATTGAACTTCTTTATCCGTATTCATAATGGTGCTTGCAGAAACGCCAAATGAAGCGGCATCTTTAAAAATAGAAGGCTTATAATTCAAGCCTAATTCTTGTTCAATATTTCTGCTTGTTTGGTTATAGCGGCCTGTATAGTTCAAAGAAACGCCCTTGCCCAAATAAAAAGAAGGATTTACATAAAACTTTTTAGACCCTAAAGATGCATCAGGGTTTACATACCAAATTTCTTGCCCTGCTTGAACGGTCATATTTTTATTCAAATCAAGCTTCATATTCATTGAAGATTTATAATTGTTTGTCATATAGCTGCTTTGTTCTTCTGTTGTATCAGAAAAAATGCTTAAATTACCCGCTTTTAAAAGTTCGTTTTTGCTTTCTTCTTCTTTGAATGCTTCCTTATAGCTTTCTAAAAATTCCGTTTTTCCCACTTGAAGCTTAATCGGCTCTTTATCGGGTGTTATAACATCACCTGTTAAATCAACTTTTTCTTTCAATTTTGGGGTAAAAATTTCTTCCTGTTCTTCAAAGGCTTCATTTGTTTGGGGCGCTTCATCAAAAAAACCCAGTTCAAAAAATTGGCTGTATTCATCTATCGACATATAAGATGAATCATCTGTTGAAAACGCCGAATTTTGAGAGCAAAAAAGCCCCGTTAACATCAAAAAAATTATTAAAGTTTTTTTCATTTCAGCTTATACCAATTCCATAAGAGCTGCTATTTTCATTTTATCTGTATTGGGGTAGGTTCCTGTCCATATTTCAAAGGCCTTTGCCCCTTGATAAACAAGCATATCGAGCCCTGAAACGTATTTTTTATTATATTTTATGGCTCTTTGAATAAGTTCCGTTTTAATTGGATTATACACTATATCATAGATTATGGCATCATCTGATAATGTTTTTATCATTTCATCAGACAAGGGGGAAACGCCTTGCCTGAAATTCTTCATACCTAATGGAGTTGTGTTTACAACAATTGAAACATCATTTAATGTTTCCATCACTTCATATTGCAAAAGTTTTATTTCAATGTCATTAAATTTTTGCCTTAAAACATTAACCGCTTCTGTTGAATTAATAACATTTCTTGTATAAATATCAATTTTTTTAACACCTTTAAAATAAAGCCCTGCAACAACGGCTCTTGAGGCACCGCCTGTTCCTAAAACAACGGCTTTTTTATTGTTAAGGTCAATATCTTTAATAGGTTCCATAAAGCCAAAAACATCTGTGTTATAGCCTTTTAGGTTTTTATTTTCATCAATCACAACTGTATTAACAGAACCTACTTTGTTTGCAAATTCATCAACATCAGATAAAAACAGGCTTATTGGAATTTTATGAGGTATTGTTACATTAAAACCAAGGTAGCCGTTTGTTTTTAAGAATTTTATTCTTTGAATTAAATCTTCGCTTTTGGTTTCTAATGTGTCATAACTTCCGTTTAGCCCTAAATCTTTAAGGGCGGCTTCGTGCATAAATTTACTTAAAGAATGAGAAAGAGGGCAGCCTATAATTCCCAATTTATAAACTTTTTCATCCATTATTCTTCCTCCATGGGCTTATTAAATTTGCAAGTTTTAGATGAACATGCAATTTTATTTCCCGTTTTTAAGAATTTTTTAACCAGTAATTCACCGCATTCGGGGCATTTTTCGCCCGTTGGTTCGTTCCAAATTGCATAATCGCAATCAGGGTATTTTGAACAGCCATAGAAGGTTTTACCGTATCTTGACCTTCTTTGTATAAGTTCGCCATCTCTGCCTTCTTTTTCGCATTTTGGGCATTTTACGCCTGATGAAACGACAATACCTTTTCTTGCTTTGCATTTTTCATTTAAGCATTGGTAATATTTGCCGTATGGGCCTGTTTTAATAACAGTTTCAGAACCGCATTTTTCACATTTTACATCTGTTTTTTCATCTTCTGCGGGTGCTTTTGGAATTTCACCATCTAAACTCATCATTGTTTTACAATCAGGATACCCTGAGCAGCCTAAAAATTGTTTTCCGAAACGGGAAGTTTTAACAACCATTTTCTTTCCGCAATTCGGGCAAATTTTGTCTGATTCTATAACAACCCTTCCCATATTGGTTTTAGCGTCTTCCACCGTTTTTTCAAAAGGAAAATAGAAATCTTTTAAAACTTTAATTGAATCTGCCTTATCTTCTGCAATTTCATCAAGTTTTAATTCCATGCCGGCTGTAAATTTATAATCCATTATATCTTTAAAATATTCGCACAATTGTTTTGAAACGGTTCTTCCCAATAATGTCGGTTTAAGCGCTTTATCCAATTTTTCAACATACCCTCTTTGTTGAATTTTTGTGATAATGGGGGCGTATGTGGATGGGCGGCCAATGCCGTATTCTTCCAATTGTTTTACAAGGCTTGCTTCAGAAAACCTTGCAGGGGGTTGCGTGAAATGTTGCTCTGAAATTAACTTTTTAAATTCTAAAGTTTCACCTTCTTTTAATTCGGGAATTTTTTGAATGGCTTCTTCTTTGTCATCTTCATAAACTTTTAAAAAGCCGTCAAATTCAACTTTGGATGAGCCTACTCTAAATGTGTAGCCGTTTGCATCAATTTCAACGCCCAAGTTTTTAATTTTGGCAGCTTCCATTTGAGAAGCAACAAACCTTGTCCAAATTAATTTATACAGTTTATATTGTTCGCTTGTTAAATATTTTTTAATTGATTCGGGCGTTTTTGAAACGTAAGACGGGCGAATGGCTTCATGGGCATCTTGAACATTTTTCTTTTTGTTTTTGTTGTAATCATTCGGGGTTTTTGGGTAATATTTATCGCCAAAATTATATGTAATAAATTCTTTTGCAGCTTCTTTAGCATCATCAGAAATTCTGACAGAATCCGTTCTCATATAGGTGATAAGCCCAACAGCGCCATCTTCACCAAGTTCAATACCTTCATAAAGTTTTTGTGCTATCTGCATTGTTTTTGAAACGCCATAACCAAGTTTTGAACTTGCTTCTCTTTGAAGGGTGGATGTTATAAAAGGTGCTTGAGGGTTTCTTTTTGTATCACGGGATGTTATGTTTGATACAATATATTTGGCATTTTCCAAATCTTTTAAGATTTTATCAGCTTCTTTTTTATCTTTTATTTCAATTTTT
>DVKW01000216.1 GCA_018715855.1 Candidatus Galligastranaerophilus intestinigallinarum | reverse complement strand
TTTCTATTTTTTCAAGCTACAACTACATTTTAAATTTAATAAATTATTCTTCGCCATTAGGTGCTAAAACTGCTATAAATGAACACTCGCTTTATTTTAACAGCTTTCAAACGTTTATTATGGGCGGCGTTTCAAATTTAATCAGATACATTTTTTCCATTTTTGATTTTTCTGGAGTTGTTATATTTTATTTATTCTCGCCCATTTATGATAATTTAGTGCATTTTGTTTTTAATTTATTGAATATAAACCCCTTATTTAATTCAAACGGTGAAATTCCAAAATTAAATGCAGCACTTTTTGAACACACTATGGGGTTAGGGGTTTTAAGCTTTTTATATGTCTTGCCATCTTCAATTGTTGCTTTATTTAATAAAAAATTAAGGCCTTTTGTAATAGTTTTTGTTTTTCAAACTGTTCTTCTTTCTTTTGCAATTGTTTATTTTCCAACAACAATAAGGTTTTTTATCACCTTTTTAACATTTTTAATTCCAATTTTTTCAATTTTTTATAAAAAAAATCATTATAAAAATTTTGTTACCATAATTGCTTTTTTATATCTTTTATTTGTTCCTTTATTTATGGTGCAAAGGCCTTTTGTTGCTATATACAGTGAATTTTTAAAGAATCCGAATTTAGCTTATCTTATGAATAATATTAGAGATGTTAATTTGAAAGCATATTCTATAAGTAAAAGCCATATCTTTTTAAAAAACGAAATTCAAAACCTGCCAAAAAATAGCAAAGTAGCCCTTATTGTTAGTGAAAGCTTTATGGGATATCCCATTAAATATCTTGATTTTAAAAATGAATTAAAAATTGACTTTTTAACCTTTGATAAAAAACCAAACCTAAATAGCTATGATTACATTGTTTTGGATGGTTTTATTCAATCAATTTCAACGGTTATTGATTTCAATGAAACAAATGATTGCAAAATTACAAAATATATGAATAGAGATACAGGCAAAGTTTGTTTGATTGATGAAAAATATCTTATTAATTCAGGCTTCATTCCTTTTAAAAAAGCTTTATATAAAGCAAATGATTTTTTGAAAAAAACAGGAAATGATGAAGATAAAATTTTTTATATTTACAAAAAATATTAAGTCATTGTAACAAATTATGAATATCTTTTTTTATTACCTAAAGATAAAATTAAAAACTCCGATATTATTTTTAGGAAAATAAAAGGAGAACTTTTAAAAGTGGACAATTTTGTTAATTTCAACAACCGCTCTCCCCAAAATATAGCAATTCAAAAGGAAAATGAAATGCCGCATGAGGAAAAGAACCTAAATTGTTTTGACGATTCTTGGTCGGATGATGCAGCAGATGCAGTAAGCAGAGCCTTTGATAACATGGATGATTTTCTGTCTTTATACAAAGAATCTTCAAAAGATTAAAAAAAAGTTTAAACTTTTGTTAATAAATGTTAATTTTACATTTATTTAATTAAAGTTTTTACCGTTTTATGACGAATTTAAGTACATATAATAAGCTTAACAGCGGAAAGGAAAAAGTATGACTGCCATTAACAAACAAAATGTGGACACCTTGCTTGAAAACATTAACAAGCTTAATATGTCAGGTGCCAGTGAAACAAGTGCAGCAAAGGTAAAAGACCAAATTGAAACTTTGTTTACCGACATGCAAACCTACAATGAAGGTGAAGAAGGTGCAAAAAAATTAGACAAACAAATCGCAACACTTCAAAGCAAGATTGCTGATTTGGAAGAAGAAGCACAAAAGATTTTAGCAGACATTGAAGAAAGCAACGAAGACGTTAACAAAAAAAGCGATGCTCTTGCTGATTCTGCTGCAAAATTAACTGATGCTACAGGTGATTTCCAAGACCAAACTGCTGAAGCAGCCAGAATGGCATCAAAAGATGCTATTTTAAGCTATAAAAGAAGCGATGGCGAATCAACCTTTGCAGAATGCTTCAACCAAGCTTTCCAAAAACGTTTGGGCGGCTTGCAAGCAAATCAGGCTGAAATTCAAAGATTATATGAAATTTACGATGCAAACAAAGCCGGAATTAATTCAATTGCAGAAGAAATTGAAGGCGCTTTAGACAAAGTTTCAGGTTTAGAAGCACAATTGCAAAACGTAAATGCTACAATCAGCCTTCTTACAAGAACCAAAAACATTATGGAACAAAGCACAATTGAAGATGCTTATAAAAATATAGATACAAATACGGATGTTCCTATTTTCTCAGGCGCAAAAGCCGAAGTTGCAAACTCCTTATTATCTCAATATCAATCAAGATATACCGCAGAAGGCGATTTGGCTGCAGCACAAAATACAGGTGCAAATGTTGAAAATATGGAAGCTGCAAAAACCGAATGGCTTGGCCAAAAACAAGGTGATTATAAATCGGGCGATAAATATTCGGCACAACAAAACCCTGAATTAATGAACCTAAGAAACCTTGTTGCAAATGGCATGATTGAAGACCTTCAAGGTTCAGGCATGAATGTTGATGAAATTATGACCTTTGTTTCATCTAATTGGGATGTCGGCATTACCAAAAGCGGCAACAATTGGAAAATTCCATACGGCCACTCATCAGACGCTTGGGTTAAAGAACCTGCTTATGTTGCTTTGTCTGAATTGATTACAAAATCACAAAAGAATGTAACTGCAGATTCAGTTAACCAAACACAAATGGCTGAAATGAAAAAAGCAGTTGAACAAGACGGTATTTTAACTCAAATGTATGAAGCAGGCTTTACATTTAAAGAAGCAATGTACACCTTCACTCAATTATTCCCTGATGCCGGTGTTCAATATGACTTGAGCGACCAAAACGGCACAAGAACTTATTCAAAAGTTGCCGATAACGAAGCAAGCGGAACATTGTATAAAACAATTGGTGAACAAATTCTAAATTATTGGAATGTTGGCGGCTCTGCTGCAACTGAAGGTGATGATTCAACCTCCGGTGAAGTTGACAGATTTGACCCGATGACTTTCCAAGACGGTAACACAACATACACCTTCTTAAATGCAGAAAAAATGGAAGACGGCTCATTTGATTACTCAAACGGCAAACAAAATGACCTGTTGGGTTCTGAAAGAGGTGCTGAAGAACTTCTTGCATACGACTACAACGGCGATGGTGTAATTAATGACAGCGACGTTGATGCAGACGGCAACAAAGCTCTTGATAACTTAATGCTTATGGCAAATAATCAAGATGAATCCGTTGGTTCTAAAGCAGACGTTGATGCTTACAAAAACGGCCCAAGCTATACAAACTCTGTTGACTTCAAAGTTTCATACTCAAGCGCACGTGATGCAGGCATTACATCAATTGATGTCAGCGGCATGATGGGTACAGGCCAAGGTGATGATATCGCAGATTCAACAAGGGGCGATAACTTCCAAGAAAGCTATGACGATATCAACGGTTCAAGCGTTATTAACACCTTCACCGTAAATAAAGGCGGTAAAGAAATAACAGGTAAAGAAACCTTAAATACTGCAGATAACCTTGAAACCTTCTATGGTCAAATTGCAAAAGATGACAACGCAGGCCAAGCATTAATCCATGCAACCGATGAAGATGTTGAAGAAGCATATGCAAATGCTCCTAAATCTGAAGTTATTGAAAATGTTAAAGACAGATTGGAAGAAATTCAAGAACAAAACAAACCAACCGATGATTATGAATATGGCGACGTTGTTATTGATGCAGATGACATCCACGAAATTACAGGCCTTGCATACTTAACAGGTATCAGGGATGCTGCAAGAAAAGCTGCCGAAAGAAATATTAACGATAGCTTTAAAGCTTCTGACGCTGCAGAAGAAGCAGTTGATAATTACTGGGATGAACACATCAACGATACAAAAGGTAAACAAGAAGCAGATCAAAAAGCTACTGAAGAAGAAAAGAAAAAACAAGAAGGCGAATAATATAAATAAAAAACAGGCAGTCATAAAAATTTTAAAACCCCCTTTTATAAAAAGAAAGGGGGTTTTAAATTATTTCACCGTTTTTAATATTCACAATATCAACATCTTTTAAAAATTCTTCATCAAAAAAGAAAGTATCAACACTTGTTATAATTGTTTGAATATCTTCTTTAATTGCCCTTAAAAGGTAATTTTGCCTTTTGTCGTCTAATTCTGCTAAAACATCATCCAATAAAAGAAGCGGGTTGTCGCCTGTTTTATTTGAAATAACGTCTAATTCCGCAAGTTTTAGTGCCAAAATAAGCGTTCTTTGCTGGCCTTGAGAAGCAAATTTTCTTGCATCATTGTTGTTTATTTCAAAACAAATGTCATCTCTATGGGCGCCAACAAGGCAAGTTCCCCTTTGCATTTCTTTTTCTTTGTTTTCATATAGGGCTTTTTTAAAAATTTCCGTCATTTCATTAATCGGGGTTAATTCTTTTATTGTTTCAGATTCATATTTAATGTTTAATATTTCGCTTTCTGAAATGGTTTTGTGCTTTTCTTTTGCTATTTCTTTAATTTCATTCAAATATTTCATTCTTAAATAAACAATGTTTGAATTTGCAATTGCAAATTGTTCGTTAAAAACATCCAGCATTTCTTTTGAAATGTTGAAATTTGAAAGGTAGTTTGCTTTTTGCAACCTTATTTTGTTGAATTTTGCAAGCTTATCGAAATATTGCGGGTAAACTTGAGATATGGCTAAATCAAGCCATTTTCTTCTATCCGAAGGTTCTCCTCTTAAAAGCGATAAATCTTGAGAGCTAAAGCTTACAACAGATAAAACCCTTATAAAATCTTTATGTTTGTTTTTTTTAATGCCGTTCACTTTAATAATTTTATTTTTTGGGGGGTTAATTAAAACTTCCAAGTCTATATCAATATCGCCCTTATTTACCGTACCTTTTATATTTGTCATGGTTTCATTAAATTTAATTAATTCCAAATCTTTTCTGATTCTTGTGGAATCTAATGATGACAGGTAATAAACTGCTTCTAACAGGTTTGTTTTTCCTTGGGCGTTTTTGCCTGTAAACAGGGTTTTATTTTTCTTAAATTCAAACTCAAGAAAAGAATAATTCCTGAAATTTTTCAAATTTATATTTTTTAAAAACATAATTATCCCCGTTTGTTTAGTTTATATTATAATAAAATTTGATACATTAAAAGGTAAATCTTTATGTTTGATGTTATAACAATCGGCTCTGCCACTTTAGATGTTTTTATAGAATCAGATGATGCCAATATAGTTTCCGTTTCATCTACAAATAAATGCAGCAATTTTATGTCATTTCCTTATGGTTCTAAAATCGAAATAACTGATTTTTCAAGGAATTTTGGCGGGGGTGCCGTAAATACTGCAATAAACTTTCAAAACTTAGGGCTAAAAACATCTCTTGTTGTGAAACTTGGTTGCGATGAAACAGCACCTGTTATAGAAGATAAAATAAAATCTCATAAAATTGATACATCAAATATTATTCATTCAAATGTCGGCCTGACAGGCTTTTCAATTGTATTGGTCAGCTTTCAGGGTGATAGAACCGTTCTTGCACACAGAGGCGAAAACGCTCGTATTTTAGAAACCGATATCGATTTTGAAAAATTAAAAAATACAAGATGGATTTATTTGGCGCCGCTTGCGGGTGAATCAAATAAATTAATGGATAAAATTGCGGAATTTGCAAAAGAAAATAAAATTAAACTTGCTATTAATGCAGGCACAACGGCAATAAAAAAGGGCGAAAAATATTTTGGCAACATTATTAATTCTTGCGATATTTTAATTTTAAATAAAGAAGAAGCATCTATGCTCACAAAAATTCAAGTTCGCCCC
>DVKW01000020.1 GCA_018715855.1 Candidatus Galligastranaerophilus intestinigallinarum | reverse complement strand
TTTAATTAATTTATTTATATTTTTATTAATTTCTAAAAGCCCCGTATAGGTTGTTAAAACAACAAGGTTCTCATTTTCGTTCAATTCTTCTATGGCGGCTTCAATTCCTATTGTAACTTTGTCTGTTGAATCAAATGTTTCAATTAAAATGGGATTAACATTTGCATATTTTAGCCTTAATGACATATCATAAGACCTTATCCCTGTTGTATATATAACATTTGAAAAATCGGATAAACTTTCAAAGTCTGCATCCCAAAGCCAGCTGACGTCCCTGCCGTCTGCGTAGTTATCGTTAATTGCAATAACCATTCTTGAATTTTTTAAATTTTTTAACCCTCTTAAAACTTCGCTTGCGCCAACAGGGTTTTTAATTAAATGAATTGTCATCACCCCGCCGTTATTCAATTTAACTTTTTGATGGCGGCCAAAAACGGGCGAATAAGAATTTAGGGCTTCTTCAATAATATTTTGTTCAACACCCGATACAAGAGCTGCTGCTATTGCGCCAAGTGCATTGTAGGCATTATATAACCCGCTTAAATTAACCTTGAATTCAAATTTTTCGTTTTTATATGTAACATTTAAAATTGTTTTATCGGGGTAAACAATTGCATTTGCCTTAACATCGGGAGTTTTTCTTTTGTTGCCGCACCTGCAATACCAAGCGCCCAATTGTGCATAAAACCTTTTTGTATATAAAATGTTTTCATTGCATTTTGGGCAAGAAATTGTTTCTTTCGGGCTGTTTGAAGTTTTTTCGTAGTTAATATATTCAATATTTTCAAACCCGAAATAAATGAATTTATCATCGTTATAGTTTAATTTTTCAGTTATTTCAGATAGCGAGGGGTCATCTGCATTTAAAATAATTTTGATGTCGGGGTTTAGTTCAATTCCTTTAATTATTTTTCTTCTTGCAATGTCCATTTCGCCGTATCTATCTAATTGATCACGGAAAAGGTTTGTAATTAAAATATAATCAAAAACAAATTTGTTTGAAACTGTTGAAAAATAGGCTTCATCGCATTCTAAAACGGCGCCGTCCATTTTTTTAATATTGCCGTCATTTCCATATAAACCCTTTGCAATTGCTGTTACAACGCCGTTTGGCATATTAGCGCCAAGCTTGTTGTTTATAATTTTTAAGCCTTTTTTGTCTAAAATTTCAGATAAAATTCCTGATGTTGTTGTTTTGCCGTTTGTGCCGGTTATTGCAAACCTTGGGTGGCCGATATATTCGCTGCATTCTGTTAAAAAATTGGGGTAAAACTTTTGAACAACTTTCCCGGGGAAACTTGTTGCTTCAAAATTGAAAAATTTAAGCGCTTTTGAAACTTTATTTGATAGTTTAACAGCCTCTAAAAACTTTGGCATATAAAATACTTCTACCTTACGATATTTTTAATTAATAAAACAATTATAATACAGTTATATGCAAGTTGTTTACTTTTTAATATCTTTTGTTGAAGTTATTTTAACAATTGCCTTGGTTTTTTATTTAATAAAGGCAACAAAAAGGCTTGATGCAATTAATTGCAATTTGAATTATAAAATTAAAAAATTTGAAAATTTGTATGAATTAATAGCGCAAATTTTAAACTTTACTGCGCTTAGTTTTCAAGTTTATGAAAAATATAAAGGTTCGATTAAAGAATTTAAAAACGTGGCAAATGCGCTTTTATCCGTTAAAAAAATTATAGATACATATACTTTTTTATTAAGTCTTACAACAATTAAAAAACTTGGTTTTCTTATATTTTTGAAAAAGTTAATTTTTAAGAAAAAGTAATTCAACTTTCAGCTAGGCAGAACAATTGCCGTTTTGTGTATTTTTAGTTAATTGAAAATTATTTAAACTAAAAACAAACGATATTAACCAAGGAGCTTTTTATGCTAGTTGAAAAAAGATATAGAGAGAATGAAAACTACGCTTGCCAAGAATTTAAAGGAGTTTTAAAAGAAACAATCCCTTGGCTTGAATATTTGGCAGATGAATATCATTGCACAGTTGTTAAAAAAGAATGGAGAAGCAAATATAATAATTATGTTGTATATGATTACGAGCCCTTTTGTTCCGAAGGTTTTGAAATTAATATGACTTTAAGCTCAAGCTCTCCGCAGTTTTTAAATTTTGTGAAATATTTATACGATAAAAAAATGTCTGTCATAAATTATCTGAATAACTGCATTGATATTTAACCCCCCTTAATTTAAGGGGTTTTTTAATATATTTGCAATATAGATTTTTTAGATTACAAATTTTTAATGTTTGAAAACTGGTTATTTCTTGAAATTGCAATTTTTCCGCTTCGAACAAATTCTTTTACGCTGTATGGGCGAACAAGTTCAACAAGCGCTTGAATTTGTTTTTCATCGCCAACGGCTTGCAGGATATATATTTTATCTGTTATATCAATAATTTTTGCGTTTGTGGCTTCCGCAATTCTTAAAATATCGCTTTTTTCTTCGTCTTTAACTTGAATTTTAATTAAAGCAATTTCTCTTTCAACCGCTTCGTTAATGTTCAGGTCTGCCACTTTAATAACAGGAATAAGCCTGTTTAATTGTTTTGTAATTTGCTCAACCGCAGCTTCATCTCCGCCCGTTATAATTGTTACTCTTGAATAAAGCCTGTCTATAGTGGGGGCAACGGTTAAGCTTTCAATGTTATAGCCCCTTCCTGAAAACAGGTCTACAATTCTTGATAATACGCCTGATTCGTTTGTAACCAATATTGATATTGTATGAAAATTTTCCATTTTGTTTTTTCCTTTTTATTAGCAATCGTTTGATAAAAGCACTTTTGTTAAGGGTTCGCCCGCTAAAACCCAAGGGTAAACCATCTCCATTGATTCTGTAACAAAATCAATAATGACGGGAGATTTAGCTTCCAATGCTTTTTTGATTGCAGGTTCAATTTCTTCTTCATGCTCAACCTTTATGCCAACTGCTCCATAGCTTTCAGCCAGTTTAACAAAATCAGGATGAGAAATTTTGGTTTCAGAATAGTGCTTATGGTAAAGCTTTTCTTGCCATTGGCGAACCATGCCAAGGTAGCCGTTATCTATAATGCAATTTATGACTTTAAAGCCGTAATCAACACAAGTGGCCATTTCTTGAATGTTCATCTGAATTGAGCCGTCACCTGCAATGTTTAAAACCAATTGCTCGGGGTGCGCTGCACATGCGCCCATTGCAGCGGGAAAGCCAAAGCCCATTGTGCCAAGGCCGCCTGATGTTACAAGTTTTCTTGGTTCATTAAATTTGAACAATTGCGCAGTCCACATTTGGTGTTGCCCAACTTCCGTGCAAACAATAGGGTTATATTGTTTTGTTAATTCATAAAGCTTTCTGATAACGGTAAGCGCCGAAAGTTTATCCGAAACGGGAGCGGGAATTGCCCTTTTTTGGCGCCATTCGTCAATTTGATTGAGCCATTTTTCTTTGTCTTCTTTGTATATATTCGGGTTGGTTTTTTCAAAATCATTAATTAAACCGATTAAAACATTTTTAATATCGCCCACAATCGGAATATCTGCTTTAACGTTTTTTGAAATTGAACAAGGGTCAATATCAACATGAATTACGTGTGCATCTCTTGCAAAGCGTTTTAGACAGCCCGTAATTCTATCGTTAAACCTTGTTCCAAGTGCAAAAATAACATCAGCATGGGAAACTGCATGGTTTGCCCAGAAGTTGCCGTGCATGCCAAGCATTCCCAAATCCAAAGGTGAATTTGAAGGGAAGGTGCCTGTTCCCATAAGAGTGTGAGTAACAGGAATTTGAAGCATATTTGCAACTTTTAAAAGTTCACTGTGGGCACCTGATGTTAAAACGCCGCCGCCGGAGATTATAACAGGCCTGTGGGCTTCTGATAACATTTTTAATGCTCTTGAAATTTGAATGGGGTGCCCCTTATAATTTGGGTTGTAACCCGCCAGTTTAACGGTTTTTGGGTAATCGAAAGTTGTTTTTTGAGTTAAAATATCTTTTGGAAGGTCAACCACAACAGGCCCCGGTTTTCCTGTTGTTGCAATATGAAAGGCTTCTTTAATTATTCTCTGCAGGTCTTTAACATCTTTTACAAGATAGTTATGTTTGCAGCAAGAACGGGTAATGCCCACAACGTCTGCTTCTTGGAATGCATCGTTTCCGATTTGTGCTAAACCTACTTGGCCTGTGAAAACAACAATGGGGTAGCCGTCATAGTAAGCATTTGCAATGCCTGTTATTGTGTTGCATGCCCCGGGACCTGATGTTACAAGTGCAACACCCGGTTTTCCCGTCACTCTTGCATAGCCTTCGGCAGCATGCACTGCGGCTTGTTCATGCCTTACCAAATAATGTTTAATATCTTTTTGGTTATATAAAGCTTCATATACAGTAAGAATAACGCCTCCGGGGTATCCGAAAATTTCTTTAACGCCTTCTTCTACAAGCGATTTTAACAAGATTTCTGCGCCTGTGTACATTTCTTTTGTCATACTTTCAAAAACTCCAAAATTTTTGCTATAATCGCATTATAATATGAAAATGTTTTTTTGGGAAAACCAAAGTGCTAAATATAACCGTTTATGAAAAGAATTCAATTTTAGAGAGTTTAAAAGAAGTTTTAGACTGCCTTCCCATAATTTTTGTTTTGGGAATTATAACAGGCTTTGGCCCATACACAACAATTGTGGGCGGGTTTATAATTTCTTTTGTATTTTTTGTTTTCGGCAAAAAATATTCTTTTATTTTTGCCCCAACTATTGTTTATGCAACTGTTTTGGCTTCTTTAAACGTTTCTTTGGGCGGCAGAAGCGAAACATTGTTTGCACTTTTGTTTGTTTCTTCTTTGATTACAATTTTAATTTCAATTTTAAAAATTCACAGGAAAACGGTTTTAACCGTTCCGAAACCTGTTATACAAGGCTTTATGACAGGCTGTTTTTTATCTGCTTTTATTTTGTCTTTGCCTTTAATTTTCGGGCAAAAAACATTCAGCACTTTGGGTTTAATGCTTAGCTCGAAAGGCCATATTTTTGCGCAAATAAATGAAATTTCTTTGGTTTTTGCCTGTTTAACTTTTGCAATTTATTACTACCTTAAAAAGTTTAAAATTAAATTTATTTCTCCCGCTTTTATGGCTGTTATTATTGCGGGTGTTATAAATTATTTTTACAATTTCAATTTGGAAAATATTTATATCGGAATTAAAAATTTTACGCCTGTTGCAACGGCCGATTTTGGCCATTTTATAAGACTTTTAATTTCAGGGCTTATTCTTTCTTTAATTATGACAACAGAAACGCTTTTAAATTTAAGAGCTTCCAAAAAAACAAACAATGAAATAAAAAGCCCTAAAATGCCCGTGTTTTTGGTTGGGCTTGCAAACCTTTTTGCCTCTGTAACAGGTTCAATTGCAGGCGTATTGGCTAAAAAAAGTGAAAACGGCAAAAACAGGTTTTTAACCGTTGTTGAAGCTGTTGTTTTGCTTTTATTTGTCATATTTTTTGAAAAAATATCAACTTTTATTCCGATTGCCTCTATTTCAGCAATTTTGTTTATTACATCTTATGAAGCTATAAAAAATGCAATTTTGGCGCAAAGAATTAAAAATGTTCAATCAAAAATAATATTTTCAATTTGCCTTATTTGTTCCTTATGCAATATTATTCTTGGTTTTATGATAGCCATTGTATTTGCGCTTGTTATGAAAACAAAAAAATAATTAAATTGTTTTAACATTTTTTTGTTATAAAATTTTGGTTATGGATAAGAAAATAAAAGCAGCATTAATTTTTGGAACAAGGCCCGAAGCTATTAAAATGGCGCCTGTTGTTTTGGAATTTCAAAAAAGAAAAGAAATTGAACCTGTTGTGATTGTAACCGCACAACATAGGCAAATGTTAGATTCCGTTTTAAATTTATTTAAAATTAAACCCGATTTTGACCTTAATTTAATGAGAGAAAACCAAAATTTGTGGAATTTAACATCTGATATTTTGCTTGGAATTAAAACAGTTTTAGAAGAAACAAAGCCTGATGTTGTTTTAATCCATGGTGATACAACAACTGCTTTTGCAAGCTCGCTATCAGCTTTTTATGCTAAAATTCCCGTTGCCCATGTTGAAGCGGGGCTTAGAACTTTCGATAAGAATTATCCTTTTCCCGAAGAAATTAATAGAGTTTTAGCAGATTCTGTTTCAGATTTTCATTTTTGCCCAACAAAAGGTTCAATTGAAAATTTAATTAATTCAAATGTTAAAAACGGGCTTTATGAAACGGGAAACACTGTTATAGATGCGCTTTTGCACACAATAGAAAATAACCCTGTTAATCTTTCTTATTTAAATTTGAATGAAAATTTAAAAACTATTCTTTTAACTTCTCACAGAAGAGAAAATTTTGGTGAACCACTGGAAAATATTTGCAAAGCCGCAATTGAAATTGTTAATAACCATAAAAATGTTGAAATTGTTTATCCGGTTCACCCTAACCCGAACGTTAAAAACACGGTTTATAAATATTTATCGGGAATAGAAAGAATTAAATTAATAGAACCACTGGATTATGCGCCATTTTGTTCTTTAATGAAAATGAGCAAAATTATTTTAACAGATTCTGGCGGAGTTCAGGAAGAAGCACCGTCTTTGGGGGTTCCTGTTCTTGTTTTAAGAGATGAAACAGAACGCCCTGAAGCTGTTATTTCAGGCGGGGTTAAGCTTGTTGGTTCCAATATTGAAAAAATTACCAAAAATGTTGATATTTTATTAACTGATGAAAATGAATATCAAAAAATGGCGCAAGCAAGAAACCCTTATGGTGATGGATTAGCTTCTAAAAGAATTGCAGACATTTTAATTGAAAAATTAAGCTAAAAACTTAAACTGTCGTTTTGTGTTCTTGCGTGCCTGTTTCATAGCCAACATGAGAATAAATTAAAGGAATAACTTTTCCCATTTGTTTTGCAAAAGGAACTTTGCTCATTGCAATAACGCCAATAATATCATCTGCATGAACAATTGTATCCGATAATTTCATTTGTCTTTGTTCAAAATTACTTTCATCTTTGCCAAAAAACGCCTTATTTATTCCGTTTGAAACTTTATTTGAAATAAACATGCCTGAAACTATTCCGCCTGCAACTATTGCGGCTTTTCCTAAAATGTTTGTTTTAACATTGTGCTTTTGGGCAATATCTTCGGCTCCTGCAATAATTCCCATCGGAATCATGCAGTTTAAAAAGCCATATATACCTTCTTTAACTTTTTTTGTTCTGTTTTCTTTGTTTTTGTCAACGGCAAAACCTGCCCCTAAGCCTGCTAAAATTGAGCCTGTAACAGAAAGCCCGATTTGTTTAATATCTTTAACTTCAACAAAACCTGTTATGGCATTTACTTTTTCTTTTAATTTAGAATCAGTTTTTTGAAAAACATCTTTAAATTCGCCCATTTTGCCCTTCTTGGCATTATAAATTGCCAAAGGCACGGTTGCACCCAATAAAGAAGCAACTGCAACGGCTGTTGCCGTTTTGCTTTCTTTTAATTTAATATTGGCTTCGGTTTTATCTTTAATTTCTTGCCTTTGATTGTAAAAACTTTTAAAGGCACTATTTGAACTGTTGGTGATTTTCATAGCTAACCTAATTCTAACACAAACAAATTAAAACAAAACACAATGGATAATTGACAAAATCTAAAATTCTTTTTCTAAAAAATAAAAAAGTTTTTCAAATTTTTTGTAAAGTTCTTCTTTTTTTGCTTCTTCATCGCATTCAATTGTAATAATGGGAATGTTTCTCTCAACCCCAAAATATGTTCCCATGCTCCCCGGGGTTGCATATCCGATATCGGCTTCTATCGGGTAATTTAAAAAGGCTGATATTTTTTTTGCTAAAGGTAATGTAATTGGGTTATTCACTCCGTCATAATTTATTATTTTATATGGAGTGTGAATTGTAATAATGGCATCAAATTTAATTTCATTTGTTAAATTAACCAAAAACTTGGTTTCAATTTCAGAATTTGGTTCAAACCCCCCAAAATAATTATCTTCTTTTTTTGTTAATTCCCAGTTTTTTGAAGGGAAGTTTCTATTTATATCAACATTTGAACTGTTTTTTCTTTCATTTGAAAAATTTAGCCTTGGAATGTAGAACAAATTGTTTTTAATTGTTCTTGTTTTATTTTTTAAAAATTCTTCAATTAAAAATTCTCCAATCGGTTCATCACCATGAATAACGCCAACAACAAGAACGTTTTTCGGCGTTTTATTATTGGCGTTATTTAAAAATTTATAAAGTTTAATTTCCAATTTCTAGGTTATCCTTTGAAACATATACCCAATGCCCCTTGCGGTTAGAATTAATTCGGGGTTTGTGGGGTCTGTTTCAAGTTTGCTTCTCAATCTTGAAATGTGAACGTCAACCACACGAGTGTCAATTCTATGATCCGGCGGATATGCCCAAACATGCTGCAAAATTTCATTTCTTGAATAAGCTTGGCCTGAATTATTTACAAGAAGTTCAAGAAGTGAAAATTCCATGCCTGTTAATCTGATTCTTTCATTTTTTCTGTACACTTGGCGTCTTGCAGTGTCAATTTTTATGCTGCCAGTGGTAATAACGTTTTTAGCGGTTTTGCCCATAGGTGCGCTTGTTTCTTTTGTGTTTGTTCTTCTTAAAACTGCTTTAACCCTTGCTTCAAGTTCTTTGGGGCTGAAAGGTTTAATAACATAATCATCTGCACCAAGCTCTAAACCTGTAATTCTTTCTGAGACATCACCCAATGCCGTTAAAATAATAATCGGAACGTCTGATGTTCTTCTTATTTCTCTTGTAACTCCATAGCCATCCATTTTTGGCATCATAACGTCTAAAATAACTAAATCAGGATTGGTTTTATTGTAAACTTCAACGGCTTCTTCGCCATCTTCTGCCGTTACTACATCATACCCTTGCATTTTTAAACGGGTTTCGAGAATTCTTCTGATGCTGGCTTCGTCATCGGCAACTAAAATTCTTTGTTTATTGTCGGAAGTTTCATTTTGAATATCATCGGTCATACACTAACTACCCTTTTTGTAACTAAAAACTAAATCTTAAACAATATTAACATACCTTAATAAATTTTAAAAGTAGTTTTTTTAAAAAAAATTTAAAAAAAACAAAAAAAAGAAAAAGCCGGTTTTTTATACCGGCATAAGGTTACAAGTTTATTTAGGATTATAGGAGTTTAGATTCTTTATGCTAATTTAATAGCGTCATTTTGAATGTTTTGGCTGATTGTTTGTTCGTATGTTTGAAGCTCTGCTTCTTTTGCTTGCAATTGAGTTTCAATTCTTGTTTGTTCAGCCTGTAATTCTTTTTCATATTCATTTATGTATTGTTGCATTTGTTCTGAATATTGTTGTAATTCTTCTTTGTAAATTTCATTGAAAATTGTTGTTGCATCATAGTTTGTGCCATCTGTTGTGCCCATTGCATAACCGTATTGGTTGCCTGTTAAACCGTTTGTTTGCGCTAATTGCTGCAAATAAGCATTTGTTTTAACCGTTGCTGATTGATAAGCAGCGCTTGCAGAATTTGACAAAAAATCTAATTGAGTGCCAAATAATGAAGACGGGCAGCTTGCCATTTCTGAAAATGTGATTGTGCCATCGGCAATATTATTTGTATAATTTGCCAAGTCTTGAATTTGTTGAGAAATTTTTACATCTTGGTATTGCAAATCAGAAACTTCTTGTTTCAGTTGCATCTTTCTCATGGATAGCATAATCCAAGTCATTTTGTTTGCCTCCTAACCTAAATTTAAACTAACTTCTTCCATTTTTTGAAGATTTAAACTAACCCGTAAATTCTTAATCTAAACCTTCATATTAACCTTACAATGTAATAAAGTATTTTTTTCCTTAAAAATTGCATGGTTTAAACATTTCTGTTAATATTTCTTAACAAATAAAAACAGGGGCATTTTGCTTTGCCCCTGTTTATTTTCAATTTTTCTTATTTTATTCTTTTACAAGCAGATTTGAATTTTTAACATCCATAATAAAATATGGCGTTTGTTTGTCTTTTTCTTTTAAGAATAAAACAAAGGGTTTATCAAAGTGGAATTTTCTTTCATTTTGAATAATCGGCATAGACATTTTCATAATTAAAGCAGCTTCGCTTTTTAAAGAGCCCCCTTTATTATCAAGGTTGAATTCTGCCGTTTGAATTGCACCTGAAATTATATAATCTGACCCTTTAATTTTTTTATTTGTTAATTCTTTATATTCAAAGTTTTCTTTAAATTTAATATATGGAACAATTAAAGAATCGTTTTCATTGAATTTTTTATCACCTTTAAATTCAGCTGTTTTTTTGTTTAATTCAATAAAGTAATTTTCTAATGTATTGTTATTTTCTGTTCTATATAAAATAACTTCATCGTTTCCTTTTGTAATTAATTTAAGCGCATAATCGTTTTCATTGTTATAGAAAAGAATTTCTATGTTATCAAAAGTTTCTAAATCTTTTGAACCTTTAGCACCGAAGAATTTTACGTTTTTATTGTCTGAAAAAGGCAAAAAGCCAATTTCTCTGAATTCTTTTAAATATTCAAAATCTTTTTTCAACATTGCATAAATTAAAAGTTGGTTTGAATTCCAATCAAGAGTATTTAAAATATCGCTTGTTGTGTTGAATCTTTCTTCAATTGCTTTTTCCATTTCTTCTTTTAAATTTGGCGTCATTAAGCCATATTTTTTATAATATGAAGCTTCATCCAAATCTTTTGTTGAAAAGCCTTGTTTATTTAAACTTTCAGCCAACAAATTTTTTTCGCCTTTAAATTTAACGGGTTTTTTAACAATTTCATTAACTAAATCGTTCCAAACAAGTTGAAATGTTCCAATCCAAATTTTGTTGCCCGATACTTCATTAACAGGCGCAAAAACCGCTTGATTTTGAACAGGTTCTTTTTTATTAAAGAACCAAAACGCCTTTGATTCGTTTTGAACAAAAAGGCAGATTAAAAAAGCAATAAAAAGCCCTGATAAAAATTTAATTTTCAATTTTTAACTCCTTTATAGCTACATCACCATTATTTTTTATTAATTGATAAAATTCAACTTTTTTTATTTCTTCATTTGAAGCTAATGTTAAATAATAATTTTTTTCTAAAATTAAAGATTTAAAACATTTTACCTTATCTTGAAGTTTAATTTCAGCTTCATATTTTGTCCAAAAATCATAAAAATCATTTAGTGTTGAAAATTCTTTATTAAAATATTTTGAAAATTTTTCTAAATTTTTTTCTTTAATAAATTCAATATCAACGCCGATTTCAGAATTTGAAAAGCCTGTTAAAATAATTTCTTTTGAATGAGATATATTAAAATTAAGAGAATTATTTTTTAATTTGGGCTTATTATTAACGGTTTCAATTTCATAATTTTCTATATTATAAACATTTTTTAAAACGTAATCTAAAAGAAACCTTGAAAGCGCAAATTCAACATTCCTTTTTTCGGATTTAAAAGAATTACCGAACAGAAACCTTTTATCATAAGGCAAAAATTCTTCTTTTTTTAAGAAAAAAACTTTCATTTAATTATTATATAATAAATAATTATTTTAAATTTTTAACAATATCAACCGTTTCTTTTGCTGTTTCTTTTATTTCATTATAGGTTTTATTTAAATATAATTCTCTGCCTAAGCCAACCGCCATTGCGCCTGCTTCAAGGTAGGCTTTAATGTCTTCTTTTTTAATTGAGCCTGTTGGCATAACGTTTAAAAAGTTCATTGGCCTTAAAAGTTCTTCTATATAATTAGCGCCGCCCAAATCTTTAATTGGGTATATTTTAATTAAAGGAACTCTTGCCTTCCAAGCTTGATAAGCTTCGTTTGGAGTTGTGGCGGTTAAAATTAAAGGTGTTTTAAATGCGCTTGATAATTTAACCAAATTCATTTGTAAAATTGGAGAAACAAGAAATTTTGCATTTGATTTAATTGCATCTATGGCTTGTTCTCTTGTAATAATGCCGCCTCTTGCAACAATAACATTTTCATTTTTTGCAACTTCTTGAATGGCATCAATCGGTGCTGTCATTTCAATAATTTTTATGCCGCCTTCAATGTAAGCGTTTGCAATTTCAATTGCTTTATCTTGGTTTGTTTCTCTTATTATTCCAACCAGTTTGTTTTCTTTAATTTCTCTAATTACATTCATAACTTTGCCTAACTGTTTGTTAAAATTTCCATATTACTAAGTTTAAAGGGCATTATTGTTCTTTTAATATTTTCATCTGCCACAATCCAATTAATTTTTTTATAAGGGTTTTTTACGTAGCATTTTGTGGAATTTAAAAGAGCGCACCTTGAAGCATCAATAAAATTTAATTTGCTTATATTTATTGTAAGTTCATTTTGTGCCGAACATAAAAAACTTGCAATCTTTTTTGTAACTTTTTCTTCTTGAAAATTTATATCGTTTAGCGCCATTAAATTAAACCTTATTTTTCTTTGACGTTTTATTTTTCGGCTTAAAATTATTTCGGTTTAATTATAAATTTTAAAAATACACTTTTTATTGTATAATTTTTTTGTTGTTGGAGAGAAAATTTATGCAGGAAAGTTTAATTAAGCAAGACGAATTAATAAAAACGGCTGAAAATGTTTTTGAAATTGAAGGAAATGCCGTTTTGGAACTAAAAAAAAGAGTTGGCGATAATTTTATAAAAGCCATTGAAATTTTATATTCTTGCAAAGGAAAAGTGGTGGTTACAGGCATGGGAAAATCGGGCCTTATAGGCAGAAAAATTGCTGCCACACTTTGTTCAACAGGCACCCCTGCAGTTTTTCTTCACCCTGCAGAATCAACCCATGGGGATTCAGGCATTATTACAAAACAAGATGTTGTTATTGCAATTTCAAACAGCGGCGAAACAAGCGAACTTTTAAACCTTTTGCCGTTAATTAAAAGGTTTGGCGTGCCTATTGTAGGTTTAACGGGCGGTAATCATTCCACATTAGCTGATAAATCGGATGTTGTTTTAGATATATCTGTTGAAAAAGAAGCCTGCCCCCTAAATAAAGCGCCGACTGCAAGCACAACCGTAACTTTAGCTATGGGAGATGCAATTGCCGTTTGTTTGCTTAAAAAAAGGGGTTTTTCAGCGGAAGACTTTCTTATGTTCCACCCGGGCGGTGCTTTAGGCAAAGGCGTTTTATATAAGGTTGAAGAATTAATGATAAGTGGTGAAAAATTGCCTATTGTAAAAGAAAATGAAAAATTTGAAGATGCGGTAAGGTTTATATCTGATATGAAGCTTGGCTGCACCCTTGTTGTTAATAATGAAGGGCATTTGGCAGGCATTTTAACGGATGGTGACATCAGAAGAACAATTTTAAACCATAAAGTAACAGGAAACTTGATTGTATCTGATGTTATGACAAAAACACCAAGAACAATTAAAAAAGATGAATTGGCGGCATCTGCTCTTGCTTTAATGGAAAAACATTCAATCACATCTCTTGCAATTGTTGATGATAATAATTTCCCAATCGGCTTAATTCATATCCACGATTTATTGAAAGCGAAAGTTGCGTAAATGATTACAGATCTAAATTTGAAATTAAAAGCAAAAAATATAAAACTTGTTGCGTTTGATGTTGATGGCGTTATGACGGATGGCTCTTTAACTTACCTTCCTGATGGCTCTCAAATTAAAACATTTAATGCAAAAGACGGCCAAGGCGTTGTAATGTTAAATAAAGCAGGCTTTTTAACGGCAATAATAACCGCTAAAGAATCGGGTGCCGTTATAGAAAGGGCAAGAACTTTGGGCATTACAAAACTTTTTATGAACCAAAAAAACAAGAAAAAAGCGCTCTTAGAACTTATAAATGAATTTCATATAACAAAAGAACAAGTTGCCTATATGGGAGATGACTACCCCGATTTGTGCGTTATAAATGAAGTTGGGCTTTCTTGTGCGCCAAATGATGCAATTGATGAAATTAAAAAAGCCGCTTCTTTTGTTTCATCATATGGCGGCGGAAAGGGTGCTGTTCGTGAATTTTGCGATTTTATTCTTCACAGTAACGGAATTACTTATAGCGATTTGGTTTCAATATAAAGTTAATATTTATTCATAAATACTGAAGTTTTTTATATATATTCCGATTATCTTTATGTATATAAAGAATGCGAGGATATGATGACTATCGGAATTGACAACAAACAAATTTACAATCAAACAGCTTCAGCTCAAGCTGCACAAAATGCAAGATTTGAAGGTGAAACAGAAGGCTTATTTGACAACGAAACAGGTGAAGTTGGTGATAATTTAAGCGTTGATGATATGGAAATGCTTTATGAGGCAACCGAAAATGCTAAAGAAGCGCAAGATTTGGCTGATGAAGCGGGAATTGATACAAACATATCCGAAGGTGATTTTTCGCTTGAAAATATTGATGAATTAAACGCAGAGCTTGAAAGGCTTATTGAAACAGGCAATAAAGCACTTGATGAACTTGAAGAAAGAAAAGCGCTTTTAGAAAGCGAACAAGCCATTTATGATGAACAAAGCGCAAAATATAACGAAACTTTGGAAGAATTAAACGAAAAACAAGATGAATATGATGAAATTCAAGAAGCAATAGAAAATGCAACAAAAGATTATCAAGACTCTGAAGCGCGTAATCGTCAGCAAGCTATTTATAAGGCAATGGCCGAATATAACGAACAGGAAGATGGCGATTGGAATTCTTATCTTCAAAAAGAATTAAAAGGTGTTGTTGGCGATTCTGCTTTTCAAACCTTGATTTCAGACCTTAGCGGCTCTTCTAAAAGCGCTGCAAGAGAACTTGGCGGTCTCCAAGTGCAGGCAAACAGCCAAAAAACAATGATGGACGCTTCAAAAGCAATTGTAGATAGCGTTTCTGCAGATATACAATCGCTTCAAGATACAGTAAGTGTTTGTGAAGCTTCAATTCAAACAGTCAGAAATAAAATTTTAGAGGCAATTACAAACAGTATTTCTGAAGAAGAAATGGCTCTTGTTGAAGCAAATAATATTGACTTAACAGAAAAAATGGAAGACGGCAGCCCAAGATATGTTTTTGCAAAAGGTAAATCTGATGGCCAATTCCATATTTATGACCTTCAACAAGGAGCAACACTGGCCAGATTATATGCTGATGGCCAAGGTTTTGATATTGTTGAAAGCGGCAACGGCTATATAAACGGCTTTGAAAAGCTTGACGATTCCTCCGGCGGCGAAACTGTTTATTATATAGGCGATTGTGGCTCTGCTTGCAGTTTTAATGCTTGCTATACAACAAGCTCACCGCTTTCTTTTGATATAGATGGTAACGGCATTGCAACAACAAATGAAGTCGTTGATTTTGATATTGATGGTGATGGCATTATGGATAAAATCAACAATTCAGCAGACGCTGTTCTTGTATTTGACAAAGATGGCGATGGCATATCAGGTGCGGACGGCTCAGAGTGTTTTGGTGATAACACCGATATTGATGGCGATGGAACCAAAGACGGGTACAAAGATGGCTTTGAGGCACTAAAGGCACTTGCAGCCGAAGCCGGTGTTGTAAATGGTGCTGATGATATGGTTATAGATGCTGATGATATTAAACTGTTAGAAGAACAATACGGTTTAAAAATTAAAACAGAAGGTTATAATTCAGAAGCGCAATCTTTACTTGATATTGGCATAACTGAAATAAACCTTGCAAATACAGATGAAACCACTCTTATAGATAATTTTGATGATATGGGTAACCAAATTATGTATCAAGAGGGCGCAACATTTAAAATAGACGGCGAAGAAAGAGAATATGCCGATATTTGGCACAGAAAATACGAAGAATAAAATCAAAAATAAAAATAAAATTCGGCGGCACCAGCATTAAATAAACAGTGCCGCCGATTTTTAAATGGATATAAAAAGTATATAAAAATTATTGAAAAATTGCTTAAACTTTCTTAACAATTAAAAAAATAAGGGCAATTATTTTTAGTGCATTTTCTTTATTAATGTGTGAGGAGCAATAAAGACAATGACTAAAATGAATGAAAGAACTATTAACACATTATTTAACTTAGTTTCAGACCCCATTAAAAACGCATATGATATCAAAGACAAAAAACAATTAGCAGAAGTTCAAAGAATCGTACGTATTTTTAATATAGCTGAAGACCAAAAAGCAATCACGGGCGAAATTTCAGCAAGAGGCCTTGTTGCATTTAAAATGCTTGTAAGCAACAACTAATTTTCAGAGAGGTAATTTTTATATTCATCAACAGCTGTTTTTAAAATAACATCCAGCGCTTGATGGTTAAATTCCATAACATCCAATTCAAAGGAATCTGCCTCAAGTTCTGTATTTAAAGCTGAGATTTTAATGTTAAATTTTATGGTTTTGATGCCGTCATAGGCCATTTCAAAGTTTAATTTTACATCGTCTTTATCTAAATTCATAAAGGTTGTATGCGGCGAAACATTGACGTTTGCATCTAACAGGGGGTATTCGCCCTGTAATTTTGCAGCGTATTTTTCAAGCAAGGGTTCTACTATCATTCTTAATTTTTTAGCGTAAGCTTGTTTATATAAAGTTGCGTTTCTTTCATCTATTTCCTTTGTTTCAGCTTCTTTTGCAACTTCTATATTATGGCTTAAAAGGGCTTTTTCACCTTTTGTTTCAATTTCTTTAACCTTTTCCTGCATTATTTTAATGCCCAAAGATATTTTGTCTTCTTCTTTTTTATTTGAAGAACTTTGGCTTTTATCTTCTTTTGTTTCTTTTTCCTCTTCTTTAATTTCTTCTTTTGGCTCATCTTTTAGCAGTTTTGATATGCCAAGTTCTTCTTTTTCTTCTTTTTTATACATATCAAGAAAATCTTGCTTTGAAACAACCGCCATTTCGCCGTTTTTAGGCGCTTTTTCAATAGAATATTCAAGAACGTTTATAATGTCATCAAAAATTTCATCTTGAATTTCAACCACGCTTGCATTAATTGCCGTCATTGGCCCTAATTTGGATAAAATTCTTTCATAAACGGAATATACCCCGTTTAATTTGGCTTTTGACAAGAAAAGATAATATGTATTTTCATCTTTCATTGCAATTGTGTCATTTATTCTGATTGAAGATTTAAGGGCTTCTTTAAGCAGGTTTTTGTCAAAATCGGCATCAATGGCTGAAAGCACTTTAATTAAAACCAAACAGGATTTTTGCTTGTTTGCTTTTGATTTTGAAACAACGCTTTCTAAATATCTCAAGCTGAAATCTTCCTTGTAAAAGCCTGTTTTAGAATCGATTATGCCTAATTTTGCAAGGAAATTATCTTTTGTTTCAATAATTTGTGCCTGTTCGTTTTTCTGAATTGCCCAAATAACCCTTATAACAAGCTCATAATCTTTAAGCGGAAAGGTTAAAATGTCGCTTATGCCGTTGTCAAAGGCTTCTACAATGTAATCGGTGTTTGAAAATTCAGGGTATAAAATAACCGGAATATTTTTTGTTTTTTCATTGCTTCTGATTTTTTTTAAAAGCCTTAAACAGTTTTTATCACTTTCCGTTGAATGAAGAATAATGACATTTGGAGTGATTTTTTTAATAAGTTCATCAGCATCGTAATAATCGAAGCATTCAACTTTATCAATATCTCTTAATAAAACAAGCATGTTTTTTATTTCATTAAGAGTGAATTCATTGTTTGAAATTATGGCAACGGTGTTATTATAGCTCATTAATTAATCCTTTAAATATATTCAAAAGATACAATATATTTTAAATTATGGCAAATTTTTAAAGTTTTTATAAGCAATAATAACTTATTTGTAAAATATCAAAAATTATTTTATATTAATTTTTAAGGTAGTTTTAGTTGGATAGTTTATGGATAAGAAAAAAGTTTTTTTAATATTATTGGGAATTGTTGTTTTTTCAATTCTTTTAAGATTAATAAATTTAGACAAGCAAGAAGGCATGTGGAACGATGAATATTTAACTTGGGAAATTGCAAAAGCGGCTTTTCCAAAAGAATTTTTTGAAGCAATTATGAGAAATTGCCATGCACCTTTGCATTATTTATATTTAAAAGCTTGGATGTATTTCTTCTCTGATTCCGATTATTCACTTAGAATGTCATCTTTGGTGCCGGGGGTAATATCGGTTATTTCAATGTATTTTGCAGGAAGGGAGCTTGGAAAAAAAGCCTCTGATTCAACCGGGCTTGTTGCTGCAGCGTTTTGTGCCATAAGTTCCTTTTTAATTTATTTTTCCCAAGAGGTTAGAATTTATTCGCTTCTTTTTCTTTTATCAAGCCTGCATTTAATTTGTGCAATAAAAACGCTTGATAACCCCACAAAAAAACATTGCACATTTTTTGTTTTAACAGCTCTTTTAGTTATGCTGGAACATACAATAGGTTTTGTTTTTGTTTTCTTTTCTTCTGTTTCCGTTATTTTATTTGCATCAAAGAAAACAAAATTCAAAAAGTTCTTTTTAACTTCTCTTTTAATAGGGTTTATAATTTTTATTCCCGTTGCAATATTTTTATACAATGTAATGTTTAATCAGCAATATTTCAGCCAATGGTGGGCGCCATTCAGCTGGGCAAAATTGGCCTTTTTCTTTACGGATTTATTTTCCCCTTATCTTGTAAATATTACAAATGCACCGCCAAGCTTTTTATCTATGGTTTATGACGGCAAAACAATTAATTGGGGTTTTACCTTATTTGCCTTTATCCCTTTAACAATCGCTTCTGTTTCAATGGTAAAAGCCATTTTTATTATGGATAGTAAAGTTAAATATATTCTTTTAACTTCAATTGGTGTTTATTTAACTGTTTTTGCGGCTTCATTATTTGGTAAAATTTTATTTTTAACAAAATATATGATAGAAATTTACCCGCTTTTAATTTTGCTTGCAATATACGGCCTTATGAGCTTTAAAGAAAAGGGAATTAAAGTAATTTTAGGAACAATTTATCTTGTAGTTTCCGTATTTTTTATTGTTGCCTCAGAATATTCGCCTGTTAAATTGGTAAGAAGCGAGGGGCAAAATATCCCTGTTGTTATGTTGAAAGTGCTTCAATATAAAGATACGGATAAAGTTGTTTTTCTTTATTACCCAAAAACAAGGTTTGAAAAATATTCAAAAGAAATTACCCAAAACAAAAACACAACAGACATTTCAAAATATGATTTCACCTTTATTAAAGATGAAAATGAAACAATGAAAGAAACCTACAAAGATGGCAAAGAAACCTATAAAAATGTTTTTTTATCGCTTAAAAATAACCCTCTTGAAAAGTTTTTAAATAAAAATGTTTATTCGACAATTAAAAAGGGCGACAAATTTTTTCTTGTAGATTTTTCCCCTGTTTCAATTTTTACCCCGCAGCTTTTGCAAAAGAAGGTTACAAGCGAAAAAAAATATGAAGAAACCCCTTTTTTGTATTTGGTTTTCTCTTATATAAGAAATTATATTGTTAATGAATCTGAAACCCTGCTTAGTTTATCAGATGTTGTTGCCTATGAAAGCTGGCGAATTTACGTTTTTGAAAAAACATAAAAACAAGCTACTTTGTATGGTGTAAGCCTGTTTTCAAATATTGCCAACAAGGGTAAATAGTTGTATTATAAACTAAAAGTCATTTCACAAGAATTAAAAGGAAATAACAATGGGAATACATATGCAGATATTAATAGCGGTTTTACTTGCCTTTAAAAGAAACTGGCATATTATAGCAGGGCTTTTGTTGGGTATTATTTGCGGTATAGTTTTCCCGCAAAGTCAATATCCTGTCGCACATCAAGTGTTTTCTTTTGTCGGCCAAGCATTTATCAGCATAATCCAAATGATTGTTATTCCCCTTGTTATAAGCGCTATTGTTATCGGCATTTCAAGCGTTGGTGATAACAAACAGCTTGCAAGGTTCGGCAAAAAAATGATTTTATATTATGCAATTATAACTCTTGCAGCTGTTACAATAGGTGCGGTTTTAGGCATTGTCATTCGCCCCGGTGAAGGCGCAAAGGAATTTATTAACCCCGATATAGCTCAAGAACTTCAAGGGGTTGTTGCCAATATGGTTGCAGATAACCATTCCAATTTTTCTCAAATTCTTTTAAATTTAATTCCTAAAAACCCGTTCTATTCATTAAGCATGGGCGATATGATTCCGATTATAATTTTTGTGTTAATATTTTCAATTGCATTATCTAAAATTGGAGAAATTAACCGCCCCGTTGTTTCATTTTTTGAAAGCATTTTTGCAGCAACAATGAAAGTAACAGATTGGATTATGTATTTGGCTGCTCCCGGTATTTTTGCTCTTGTTGCAGCTTCAATTTCAAGCTTTGGCGTTTCAATTTTTCAAGGGGTCGGAAAATATTTTATAGCAATTGCAATTGGTTTATTAATTCAATTTGCGGTTGTTTACCCTTTAATGTTAAAAATATTTTCAAAAGTTTCTGTTGTTAAACTATATGGCGCAGTAACAGAAGCTGCCATGGTTGCATTCGGCACGGCTTCAAGCTCTGCAACATTGCCTTTAACAATAACTTGCTGCGAAAAAAGGGGCATTTCAAGCAAAATTTGTTCGTTCGTCCTTCCTTTGGGTGCAACGTTAAATATGGATGGAACCGCACTTGTTCAAACAATTGCCGCTTTGTTTTTAACACAAGCTTATGGTATTGAACTTCCTTTAATTGTAATTGTTCAAATTGCGCTTTTAGCTGCCGTTGCTTCTTCAACTTGTGCAGGAATCCCCGGGGCAGGGCTAATTACAATTGCTCTTGTATTAAACGGCATAGGTTTAACTCCTGAACAAATGATAGTTGGTTTTTCATTCCTCTTCGCATTGGATAGATTTACGGATATGATGAGAACAACTGCAAATGTTGTTTCTGATACTGTTGTTGCTGCAATTATTGCAGACAATGCAAATGAAATTAACTACGAACTTTTTAATAACCCTGAACTTCAAAAAGAAATAATTTAGATGAATATAGAAATTATTCTGGAAGGCAAACTAAAAGAAAGCTGTTTTAAAATTGGCTTTGATGAATTCAAAAAGAGGTTAACAGGCTATATAGACCTTAAACT
>DVKW01000215.1 GCA_018715855.1 Candidatus Galligastranaerophilus intestinigallinarum | reverse complement strand
AAAAATGTTTCCTGAAATTTCATTTTTGCTGCTTTTTAGTTCGTTTTCGGCTTTTTCAATAAGTTCAATAACTTCTTCCGCTCTTTTTTTTAAAATTACTCCTTCAGGGGTGAGTTCAATTTTTCTGTTTCCACGAGAAAAAAGCTTTTGTTGAAGTTCACCTTCAAGGTCCATAAGTTGCCTTGATAATGTTGGTTGGGTCAGGTGCAAAATTGAAGCCGCTTTTGTTATGTTTCCGACATTTGCAACGGTTAAAAAATATTTTAAAACTCTTATTTCCATAAAGATATTTTATTTTTTTAATTAATGCCTGTCAAGCATAGTTAGATATTAAATATAAGTATTTGTTATTGAATAAAAAATAGTAAATAATAATGAAAAAGGAATTTAAAAATGAACAAAAATGAATTTTCTGAATTAATGAAAACAACCAAAAAAGTTGAACTAAAAAGCGAATTATTTGAAATGTTCCACATTTTAGCTGATGATGCCATAAAAATTACAATGGAATTAAACAATAAATACCACACAAAAGAAGAAATTGTTGAAATTTTTTCTAAACTTACAAATAAAAAAGTTGACCCTACGTTTCGCTTGTTTCCGCCTTTTTATACAGATTGCGGCGTGAATATTAATTTAGGAAAAAATGTTTTTATAAATTCAAACTGCAAATTTCAAGACCAAGGGGGAATAACAATCGGTGATAACGTTTTAATCGGGCATAATGTTGTTATTGCAACCATAAACCACGACCTAAACCCTAAAAAAAGAGCCGATATGTACCTAAAACCCGTTAAAATAGGCAACAATGTTTGGATAGGTTCAAATGTTGTTATTTTAGGGGGTGTCACAATTGAAGATGGTGCTGTTATTGGTGCCGGAAGCATTGTTACAAAAGATGTTCCAAAAAATGCGGTTGCGTTTGGCTCCCCTTGCAAGGTTCATAAATTTATAGAAGGAGAAAATTAAATGTTATATGACACCCACTATAAAGAAGGAAAAAAGGTAAGCTTTAAAAAGTTTGATTTAACAATAAAAGGGCTATTATTTTTGCCTGATAACTTTGATGAAAATAAAAAATACCCCGCAGTTGTTGTGGTTCATCCGGGGGGTGGTGTTAAAGAACAATGTTCATCACTTTATTCTTGGAATTTAGCAAAAAAAGGCTTTATTGCACTTGCTTTTGATGCAAGCTACCAAGGGGAAAGTGAAGGAAATCCAAGATATCTTGAAGACCCGACATCAAGAGTGGAAGATATAAGAGCGGCTGTTGATTACTTAACAACTTTAGCTTTTGTAGATGAAGAAAAAATCGGTGCTATGGGAATTTGTGCAGGCGGCGGCTACACAATGAGCGCCATTCAAACGGAATTAAGAATAAAGGCAGCGGCAGGCATAAGCACTTGGGATGTTGGTAACAGCGCAAGAAACGGCTTCCCCGGAGTTAATGAAGAAAACTTTATGCAAAATTTATTAAAACAAGTTTCTATTGCAAGAACAATTGAAGCAAGAGGCGGCGAACCCCAATATTTTAAATATGTTCCTGAAACAAAAGAAGAAATGGAACAATTTCCCGCAGTAATATCAAAAGAAGCAAGCGAATATTATAGAACAGAAAGGTGTTTTTACCCAACATCCGTTAATAAATATCTTATCTCAAGCAACGATAAACTTGCTGCATTTGACGCTTTTTTAAATATAGAAACTGTTTCTCCCCGCCCGATTTTACTTATTGTTGGAAGCAAGGCAGATACAATTTATTTCACCGATGATTGCTACAAAAGGGCAAAAGAACCAAAGGAAATTTTTGTAATTGAAGGCGCAACCCATGTGGATTTATATGATAAGCCGCAATTTGTATCTCAAGCGGTTCAAAAATTAACGGAATTTTTCAATAAAAGTTTGGGGTAAAAATTTACCCCTTTTTATTTTTTGCTAAATATTTTTCAACATTAAGGCTGTCTGCATTATAAAACCTTATTTTATGGCTATTTGGGTTAAAATTCAGCGTTTCTTTAAAATGTTCAATTGCATCATTTGCATTCATTATTATATTAGACCAAGGGTCAACAACTATTGCCTTATTTCCCCAAGTTTTGGGGTTTTTATAATCAGCCCCTTCTTTTAGGCCCGTAACAAGAAAAGTATGGGAGCCGTTTGTTTTTTTAATAAAGCCTTCATTATCCCTTATTTCCATTGCAACTTTATGCGCGCTTTCACCGTTTCTTAAAAAAATATCCTGCAGTAATGTGGCTTGTTCGCTGCAATTTGCGGTTTTATTTGCCATTGTTGCATTTTTGGTTAAATTTACATAATCGCCCCAAAAAGTGGTTCTTATGTTTTCTCTGACATCTGCCAAAGAATTAATATATTTTCGCCACAGCCTGACAAGTTTTCTGTTTATTGCCTGATATTTGGGGTTATTTTGGTGTTTTTCAAAAGAGCTTTCAATTTTGCTTGGTGAGTGGAAATTAACGGGGTATTCTTTTCTATATTGTTGCATCATTTTTTCGCATAAAATTTTATCTTGTTTTATGCCAAGAAAAGGAATGTAAGAATT
>DVKW01000214.1 GCA_018715855.1 Candidatus Galligastranaerophilus intestinigallinarum | reverse complement strand
CTTGTATAATTCTTGTTGATGTTAACGGCGACAAAAAACCAACACCAACAAATATTAATTGTCAAAATTCTGCTTGTGGTACAAAAAACTTATATAAAGTGCCACTTCCATCCGAAAAGAAAGTTCGTGATATATTTTCAATTTTAATAACGGAAGATAGAGCCATTCCCTATGGTGTAACTGCACAAAAGGCAATGTATCAGGCGCAGAAATAGTTTTTGTTAAAAATAAAAACCCTTTGTAGAATTACAAAGGGCTTTTTTGAAATTTATTTAATTAAACATTAGCTGTTTCTTTTTGGCTTTGGCACATAAGTTCCATTTAATCTAATGAAGCAAAAACACTGTGTGCGCCGCAATCTACAAAGTGAACTTCGCCTGTTACACCTGAAGATAAATCTGAAGCTAAGTATAAGCCTGCTTTACCAACATCTTCCAAAGAAGGTGTTCTTTTTAAAGGCGCTTTTAAAATGTTTGCTTTTAACATTCTGTCAAAACCGCCAATGCCTTTTGCGGCCATTGTTTTAACAGGGCCGGCTGATAAGCAGTTGCATCTGATATTGTATTTGCCTAAATCTGCTGCGATAAATCTCATTGAAGATTCTAAGGCTGCTTTTGCAACACCCATAATGTTATAGTTTGCAACAGCTTTTGTTGAACCTAAATAAGTTAAAGCCAAAATTGAACCGCCGCCTGTTAATTCCATTTGAGGTTTAGCATATTTTGACATTGTAAGCAGCGAATATGCACTAACATGCATTGCTAAATCCCAACCTTCACGGCTTGTTGTGTAAAAATCGCCCATTAAATCTTCTTTATTTGCAAATGCAACAGCGTGAATTACAAAATCAAGCCTGTCGTATGTTTTAGCGTATTCTTCAAAAACTTTTTTAACGTCTTCGTCTTTTGTAACGTCGCATTCCAAGCAAAGTTTAGCATTCATTGAATCTGCAATCGGGCGAACTCTTTTTTCCATTGCTTCGTTTGCATATGTAAAAGCAATTTCGCCGCCTTCTTTATAAATTTGTTCGGCTATGGCATTTGCAATACCAAATTTATTTGAAACACCAAAAATAATACCTTTTTTACCGTCCATTATCCCCATAAGATAAGCTCCTTAAACTTTTTTACAAGTTAAATATACTATAAAGATGTTGTTTTGTAAATGAAAGTGAAAGATAAATAAAAAGCCCCCAAACAAGAGGGCTTTTTAAATTAAAAAATTTAACTATTTATACAAAGGGGCAAGTTTCTTTTCTTGTTGAGGAATAACCCCTTCTTCAATAGGAAGATAAACTCTGTAATCAATTTCAGAGAAGCAATTATCAATTGATTCAATTTTCTTTAATTCTTCATCTGAAATAGAATTGTTGTCTATCATATCTGCGATTTTTTCAAATCTTTCAACATGTTCTCTGAACCTGTCTGTTGCATAATCTTTAGCTTGCCATGTTGTAATTAAAAATGGCCAATCTGAACTTTGAAGTAAAAGGTTTTCTCTTGCCAATTGGTTCAAAGCTCTTAATAAAAGCTTATCTTCAGGTTGTTTTTCGTATCTTGAAACAATGTCTATAATTCTTTTTTCGCAAGCATGGATAATTGGCCACATCCATTCTGTTAAATGGTTTTGCCATACCCAGAAATGCCCGCCTTGGCCCCAAGATGATTCCGGAATTTGAATTGCATCAACAGGGGGGTGAGCTTTTAGGTATTCGCCCGCTGTCATCATTTCAACTTCAGGAAGGTATTGATTTAATTTTTTGATAACTTGTTTAATAAATTCAACACCTTCAAACCACCAGTGGCCATAAAGTTCAGTATCAAATGAAACCATGCAAAGGCCTTGTTTGCCGTTATTTGCCATTTTGTAATCGTTTAATAAATGGTAAATCAAAGTTGTGTAGTGGTCTGAATTTGAATTAATTTGATTCATTGCAAGAACAGGGTCATAAAGCATCTTGTCGCCTAAATCGGTTGTAGATGATGTAATTCTCCAATAATGCATGCCAGAATTCGGGTCTTTTCTGTGGAATTCTCTATAGCAGCCATCACCGGGGTAACCGTCTGCTGCAGACCAAACTTGAAAACCTGCTCTATCGTTTCTGCCCATCACGGCTACTTGCGCATCCGGAAGCCAATATGCCGAATATGTATCATAGCCCGTTTTTTCACGTTTTGGAAGCGGAATATATTCAATATTTCCGTAAACACCGATTTTCCTTCTGTTACCGATTGAATTACCGCCTTCAATTACGTGAGATTCCGTAAAGAAGTATTCAATGCCGTTATTTTGCAAAGTAACTTCAATTGCAGGGCGCCATTTTTTCTTGCCGTCTTTTCCGATATATTCATAACCTTGACGATAAGCGCATTCCGGCAGCCAGCAGCCTTTTGCTTTTTTGCCGAATAAGCGTTTTGTTGTGTCTGAACCTACTTTAAATTGTGCATTAAGGTTGGTATCTGTTGCAAGCAAAGGTGAGAACCCATGGGTAGCACCAGATGTTGTAATTTCAATGCATTCTAAATCTTGAAATTTTTTAAATCCGGAGATTAAATCTTTGTTAAATTTGTTGATAAACAAATCTTTAATTCTGTTAAACCAATCGTAATAATATTTTGCAAGATATTTAAGGTGTTGCGAATGAGCAACGTTAGGGTCAGGATATCTTTCCAAATCTTTTGAAACCGCTTTAATTCTTGTATCAAGGTAATCTATAAACCCTTGTTTTAAGTGTTCATCATTTAATTGTTCAGCCAAAATCGGGGTGATACCCACTGTTAATTTTGCCTTAATTCCTTCATCATATAATTCTGAAATCATATTAAGAAGGGGAACATAAGTTTCTGCCATACATTCATACAAATTTTCTTCCCCAAAAGGCCACATGCCGGCTTTTCTGTAGAAAGGAAGGTGCGAATGAAGCATAAACACAAATTGTCCGACTTTATCCGTCATTTTATTATTCGCCTCCATATTATCTTACATATTATTTATATCATAAAACAAATTAAAATATAACCCATAAGAATTACTTCCATGGTATAAAAAACGGATATAAAGTGTTATAAATACAATTAAAACCGCCTTTTTTAGACAGTTTTAATTATTAAGAAATATTACATTTGCTGTTTTTAGGCTGCCGCTTGCTTTGCAAGCTCGCCATAATAATATAAAAGTGCTTTTTTGCCGCCGACATTTCCTTTTGCGCCAAATATTTCAGTATATAATTTCATTGCATCTTGTGCATTTTGCACCGTTGTAGTGTCGGGATGATATTTAACCGCCAATTTTTTATACAATTTATTTAATAAATCGCTTTTTTCTTTGGCAGTTCCTGCTTTTGTAAATTGTTCATATAAAGAAATTATTTCCGAATCTTTTTCAAGTTTCATTGCTTTGTTGAGCGCTTCCGTGCAATCTTCAATAACTTCATCACCCGTATAATTGCCTGAAGAATTTGTTTTCATTGTTTTTCCGATATTTTCATAACTTAGGGGCAAATTTTTAGTTTGCGCCATTTCTTTTGTTCCGGCAGCAATTTGTTCCGCCCCTTTTTTATTCAACAGTTTTCCTGTTATGGCACCTGTTCCTGCACCCAACATTAAACCGCCAACAGCATATTTTAGAGATTGAATAATCATATCGTTAATGGAAAATTCTTTATTTTCATCAATACAATTTATGCTGTAATCGGATACGCCCATTAAAGAGCCTGAAATTGCACCCGTTAGCGCCCCGCTTGATGTTGTTGAAACCATTGATGGTTTAGCTGAAACAATTGAAACGCCGCCTGTTATTGCACCGTTTATTGAACCTTGAGCTAAATCTTTTGCTAATTTTGTTGCATCCAAAGTATCACCTGCAACTTGGTTTGTGCCCCTTTCGCCAATTCCCATAAGCGTTTTAATTCCTGCACCCAAACCAACTGCAAGAGCAAACATTTTAGCTGTCGTTCCGCCTTTTGCTTTCATAATAGAAGCACCTGCAAAAGCCCCAATTGCAGAAATGGCAGATGTTATTGAATCAGTTGATGTTTTTGATTTTTCTTCAAAATTTTCAATTTCTTTCATTGCTTCATTATATGAAATTGTTCCCATTTGGTAATTTTCTATTGCTTTTTTAGCGCTTTTTGAAGTTCCCTTTATTGAAAATAAAGATTTTATGCCGTCAATTCCCTTTGAAATTAAGCCTTGACTTGCTTTAGCTTCTATATATGATG
>DVKW01000213.1 GCA_018715855.1 Candidatus Galligastranaerophilus intestinigallinarum | reverse complement strand
TTTATTATTAACAAACCCTGAAGCAGAAGCGCCAAAACCATAATAAGGGTTTAGATTCCAATAATTTATATTGTGTTTTGATATAAAATCTTCATTTTTTGCAAAGTTTGAAATTTCATAGTGGTAAAAATGTTTCATTTCATCCAATAAAATTTCATACATTTTTGCTTGAAGGTCTTCATTTGGCAATTTTTTTGGCGGGAATTTTGCAAAATATGTTTTATCTTCTATTTTTAAGCCATAAGTAGAAAGGTGTTCTATATCAAGGCTTTTTGTAATTTTTAGGTCGTATTCCCATTTTTTAATTGTTTGATTTGGAAGCCCATACATTAAATCAATGCTAATATTTTTAAACCCGACATTTTTTAATTCTTCAATAACTTTTATTGCCGTTTTTGAACTGTGGCGCCTTCCGATATTTTTTAAAATTTCATCATCAAACGTTTGAATGCCAACGCTTATTCTGTTCACACCAATATCAAATAAACCCTTCAAATATTCTCTATTTGCATTTTCAGGGTTAATTTCAACGGTTATTTCAGGGTTTTTTTCAAATTTGAAACAATTCAAGATTTCAGCTATTTTGCCGTAACTTAAAATGGAAGGCGTGCCGCCCCCAAAATAAACGGTTTTTTGAGGTTCATTTTTATATGTATTTTTAATTTCAAAAATAAGGGCTTTTATATATTCATCAATAAAATTTAAATTTACATAAGAAACAAATGCGCAATATTTGCACTTTTGCCTGCAAAAGGGTATATGAATGTATGAATATTCAACCATAAGACTATTTTATCAAATAAAAAGAGGTTATAATTAAAATATGAAAACCAAAATGGAAAAAGAAATTTTTGAACAAGGAAGCGTTTTAGAGAAAATTAAAAACTCTCTAATTTTGAATGGTTCAATAAATTTTAAAGAAATTCCAACAAATTTTACTTCAATAAAATTTATAGCCTCGGGTTCTTCTTATAATGCAATAAGATTGGGGCATAAATTTTTTGAATTTTATTCAGATAAAATTATAACTTTTGAATACGCTTCAGAATTTATTTCAAATACAACAAAAACAATTAATAAAGAAACTTTATACGTTTTTGTAAGCCAATCAGGTGAAACCTATGATACAAAATGCGCCCTTGATATTGTAAAAAAAGAAGGGGGCAAAACTTTAGCCATTGTTAATAATTCTAATTCCACAATTTATAATTCATCTGATTATAAAATAGATGTTATGGCAGATATTGAAAATTCAATTGCAGCAACAAAATCTTTCTTAGCTTGTGTTGTTGTTTTGTGGCTTTTAGCCCTTTATTTTGCAAATAAACCTGCCCCTTCATATGAATTAAACGAAGCAATTAAAGCAATTAATGAAACTATAAAAAATTCTTTTTTGATAGATTCTATTGCAAAAAAACTTTCCAAAAAGAAAAAAATTTCAATTATAGGCTACAATTTTGGCTATATTCTTGCAAAAGAAGCTTCGCTTAAAATAAAAGAAACATCTTATATAGATACTACAGCCTACCCCACGGGCGAATTTCTCCATGGGCATACGGCAGTTTTAAACAAAAGTAAAACCTTAATTGAAATTTTTACATCAGATTTATCTGATTTTGAAAAAAATACGCTTGATAAAATTAAAAAAGATTTTCACCCCCAAATTTTTTCAATAACGGATAAAAAAATAAAATCTAAAAATGCAATTATATTCAATAGCTACAAATATGAAATTTCAAAAATTTGTGCAATAACTGTTATAATTCAGCTTTTAGCCTTAAAAATTGCAACAAGCCTTAATTTAGACGTTGATAAGCCAACGGGTTTAAAAAAAGTTGTTAAATAGCAAAAAACCGGCGTTAATGAGGCGCCGGCTTTTTAAAAATAGCAAATGATTAACTATTTTGCTTGTAATTTATTAATTGCAAGAGTTAATCTTGATTTTTTTCTTGCAGCTGTGTTTTTGTGAAGAATGCCTTTTGAAACTGCTTTATCGCACAATTGGTAAACTTTTGATAAAGCTTTGTTCAATGCTTCTTTGTCTTCACCGTTAGCTAATGCTAAAGCTTTTTTAACTGCAGTTTTAATTGAAGATTTGAAAGCAACGTTTCTTTCTTCGTTTCTTTTTGCTACAAGAACTCTTTTTATAGCAGATTTAATATTTGCCATTTTGTTTTTCTCCTTTTTTCTGTTTTAGATAAATTATTTTATCTGCATACAGAGGATATGTGTGAGTATAAAAATTTTATTCTAAAATATTTTATTTTTCAAGGGGGCTAATTTTGAATAAATTCTGTTAATTTTTTATGTAATTCTTCTGCCATAAATTCCCCTTTTCCTTTCAACAAAAGAATTTCAAGGTAATTATTAATTGTATCATTTATTTCTTTTTTATTTTTATAGCCAAAATCATTTTTTATCGGGTTATTCAATTGTTTTGCTGCAATACACCTTGCATTTTCCATAAGTTCACTATCGCAATTTTTAAAATAGTCATCATTTAAAGCAATTTTATTTGCAGGAAGAACATTTGTTTTTTTGGCTAATGCCATTTGGCTTTTGTAATCAGTCATTAAATTTATAAATTCTTTTGCATATTCTTTATTTTTTGCTTTTTTTGGAATTATAAAATTCATAATTGATATGTCATATTCACCGTTGCTACCTGTTAATTGCGGCAAAAGAATTGAATTATTGTAAATGGTAGGCGCATTTTCTTTTATCATTGAAATAAAATTGCTGCCTGCAACTATAAAAGAGGCAGACCCTGACATATATTTTTCAATGTTTTCTCTGTGCGTAATAGTTAAGGTATCTTTTAATAAAAGCCCGTTTTTGTTCATATCGTAAAATTTAAAATAAACGTTTTTTAGGTTTTTTTCATTTAATGTTTTTGAATTAACATCATATTTATTTAAAATTTTAGAAAAACTGTCCCCTTCATTTAAGCTTGCCCCAAAAACGGGCGGGTTTTTGCAAGAGGATAATTTTAAAATGTCATCATAAGTTTTTAAATTTATTTTGCAATTTTTAAATTTTTCTTTATTTAAAATGGTAACTGCACTTGTTGCATAAAAAGGAAGCGCATAAATTTTACCGTCATATTTTAATTTATTAACTAAACCTTCATTAAAATTTTTAGCATCAGCTTCATTGAAAAATTCAAGAGTGTTTTTTTGTGCTAAAGAAAGGGAAAATTCAGGGTTTAGGTTAATTAAATCGGGCGGATTGCCCCCTAAAATTGAAGCTATTGTTCTTTTTTGCGCTTCTGCAATTGGAATATCCACCCAAACAACTTTTATATCAGGGTGAAGCTTTTTAAATTTTTCAATGTTTTTGTTAATAATATCGCCCGCTGGCGTTTTCAATTGAATTGTCCAAAAAGAAAATGTTTTTTCTTCATTTTTCTTATTTTGAAAAATGAAAAACAACCCCAAAATTAAAATTAAAAAGCCTATTACAAAAACAGATTTTTTTACCATGGTAAAATTATACTATGAATTTATTTGATTCAATAGAAGAAAATAATAAACAAATGCCCTTAGCAAACATTTTGCGCCCTAAAAATTTAGATGAATATTTGGGGCAAACAAATGTTATATCTGAAAATTCACCAATATATAACCTTTTAAAATCAAATAGAATTTTTTCTTTTATTTTATGGGGCCCCCCGGGGTGCGGCAAAACAACGCTTGCAAGGTTAATTGCAAATCATCATAATGCAAATTTTATGGAATTATCTGCTGTAACATCAGGCGTTAAAGATGTTAAAGACGCCGTTCAAAACGCAAAAGAAAACCTAAGAAACGGTGTTAAAACAATTCTTTTTATAGATGAAATCCACAGATACTCTAAAACCCAGCAAGATGCACTTTTACCCCATATTGAAAATGGCACACTTCACCTTATGGGTTCAACCACAGAAAACCCTTCTTTTCAAGTTATACCTGCACTATTGAGCAGAGTTCAAGTGATTATGCTAAATCCCATTGATAAAAATTCAATGGAAAAAATTGTTCAAAAAGGGTTTAATTATTTATCTGAAAACTATAAAAAAGATTTAAAAATTGAAGATGATGCAATTCAAACAATTGTAAAATTATCAAACGGCGATGCGAGATTTGCACTAAACACGGTTGAAAATTCTTATTTTGCAGCCAAAAACATTTTAAATTCAGAATTAATTGAAAAACTTTTGCAGCAATCTTTAGTTAAATATGATGAATCTGAACATTATGATTGCCTTTCAGCTTATCAAAAATCTTTAAGAGGGTCTGACCCTAATGCTGCAATTTATTATTTGGCAAAAATGCTAACTAAAGGCGAAGACCCGAGAATTATTGCAAGAAGGCTTGTTGTAACGGCATCAGAAGACGTTGGGAACGGCGATTACAGAGCACTTTTAATTGCAAATGCAGCCTTAAATGTTGTAAATAATATTGGAATGCCCGAATGCAGAATTGCCTTATCTCAAGCAACAGAATATGTAGCAAGGGCAAAGAAAAGAAACTTAAATGTCGTTGCAATAGATAATGCTATGGCCGATATAAGACAAGGAAAAGATTACCCGCCCCCAATGCACCTCAGGGATTCTCATTATAAAGATGCAAAAAAATACGGTTTTGGGGAAGGGTATGTTTATACGCACAACAACCCCGATTATATTCAACAATTTATGCCCGATGAAATGAAAGATGTTAAATACTTTTAATTTATTTTTGTTTGGTGTATAATTCATAGTCGTGTTGTAAGCGAGAAAATAATGTTAAAATTTCTTAATAATGTATATATTATTTGGCAATTTTAGCTATTTTCAGGTCTTTATCATGGTGTGTGTATTAAATTAAATTAAAAAGGGAAGGCAAATATGTCTGATTTAGGCGCAATAAATGCATCAAATATAACTTTTCAAGGTTCAAAAGAAGCCAAAAAAACCGATAGAAAAGATGCCGAAAAAATTAATGATAAACCAAAATTAATGGACAAATTAACCCAGCCCGTTAAAGATGAATTTAAAAAAGCATACGGCGAAGACGCTGAAGCAACACCATCATTGGTTGCAGATTTTGTTTCAGATAACGTTGTTAAATTAGGCGTTCTTGTTGCAGGCGGTGCTTTACTTCTCGCAAAATCAAGAAAAGCAACAAACGGCTTAACAGAAGCCCTTAAAGATAATATTAATAAATTTAAATCTGCTGCAACAGAAGGCGAAAAAGCAGGTATATTCAAAAAAACAGTTGATACAATTAAAGGCACATTTGGCCAAGTAAAAGCAAACAATTTAAAACAAGCAACCGAATCTGCTAAAGAAGCAGCGGAATCAGGTTCAAAAACAATTAGAAAAACAGTTGAAGAAGCTATTTTAAGGCCAAAACAATTTGAAGAAGGCACAGGCCTTGCAAAATTCATTGACAAACACTGTGGCAAACACGCAGCAAAAGTTAAGGAAACATTAGGTAAAATCGGTATCGGAAACGGTTCTGATTTAGCAGATACGGCAATTGCAGGAACAGCAACAGTTGCACTTGGCAGCGGTGTTAATGACATTGCAGGCGATGTGACAGAAAAAGATAACGGGGCTCTTGCTCATGAAGCAAAAGTTCAAAAGTTTGAAAACTTGTTAAATACAGCAAGCAAACTTGCAGATACAGCAACTATGATTGCAGGATAAATTAAAATGATTCAACCCATTAACCAAAACGTAAATATAAATTCAAATAGCAGCTTAAAACCTGTTGAAGTGCCCCATTTTACAGGGCTTACGAAAGTTACAAAAAAAGAAAACAAAGATACTTTCCAAAAAACAACAGGTGAAATCAAAAAAGCTTGCAGCAAAAAAGCAAAAAAAACAAATGATTTTATGATAAGCTTCAAAAAAAATGCAGCCGAAACTTTTGACGCTGCAAAAGACGGCGCAAGAGAAGGCGTAAAAGTTATTGCAAGCGCAACCAAAAAAGGTGCCGAATTTACAACTTCATTTGCAAAATCATTATACGAAGACTTATCAGGCGTTATTAGAGAACAAGGAACAAAAACCATTACAAATATTGATGGTTTAATTTAGATAAATTTTTAAATATTATATAAAAAGGCTTCAAAAATAGAAGCCTTTTTTATTTTATAAAAACGGGTTTTTTCTTTCCGTTCATATCTGAAATTCCAAGAAAAGCGCCATCATCAACTTTTTTAATAAAGGTTTTATTTTTATTTTTAAATTCCCCTGAAATTGCCAAAATTGGTTCAAAAAGAAGTTTTGAACTTTTTTCCAAATCTTTTTTTTCAATGCCAAACGCAAAAGCAAGGCTTATTTTATGCTCATAAAGCCCTTGAGCGTCAAATAATTCAATAGGGGGGCCTGCGGGAATTTTTCTTGCAGGGTTTTTAGGGTTTGAAATAATGCCAACACTTCTTAAAAGCGCAATTTTAAGCGAATTTCTATATATTTCATATTCATATAACCCTTTTGTAAAAATTGAAAGGTTGTTCCCCTGAACAAATTTTTGCATTGGGAATGAATTTGTTTTTAATTCAGACCTGTCTTGAACGGGAATATTTTCAAAAAGAAGATAATTTGGGTTGTGAAGCCTGTTTATTCCGCCGACAGTATCACCCGCATAGGTTTTTTCAAGCGGTTTATTTGTGTTAAAAACAATTTGAAGTTTTCTGTTTTTCTTTTTATTTATAAATTCAAAATCAAGTTCAAAAAGCTTTGAATTATTTGATAGAGAACAATTTAATTTAATATTTTCTTCAAAAGTTAATTGCAAGGTAGATTTTATTTTGCCATTTACTTTTGCTTTTGAATTTTTCAATTTCAAAATTTTTGGGTAACCGGCTGGTGCATAATTATAGCTGTCGCCATTATCAACAGTTGAATGAAGCTGAATAAAATCAGGGTAAATTTCACCTGTTTTTTTATCAATCACATAAATTTTATTATCTAAAATAAAAAGTTTAAAAAATTCATTTTCAATAAAATCGTTCCCGACAGTTTGCAATTTGGTTGGTTTTTTTATTTCAAAATTTTTAAATGAAAATGGCTTAGTTGGTTCAATTTCAACAATATATTCAAAAAATTTGTGAAAGTCTTCTGTTATCGGGTTTTGATTAATATTGTAGAAAATATCATCTGATACAAAATTAAATTCTCGAATTTTTTGAGCATTTTTAATTTTTTTATCTGAAATTAATTTAGCTACACCCCCATATTCAAAATTTGAAAAATTAAAAACACCGATTTTATTTTCATTTTCTTTTATCAAATTTTCTTTTTTAAAATCTCTAATTAAATTTTTAATAACGGTATTAACGGTTTCAGCTACCTTTATTTGGCGGCATTTCACCATTTTATGAACTTCATCAACTGAACAACCGTAAATTGAATCATGGGCGTGGTTTTTAATTAATTCAACTGTGGCATAATTAAGCTCTCTATCATATTTTCCACCCATAAAAAAGTTAAAAATATCTGCCTTATAAAAAAGTTCATATTCTAAAATTGCATTTTGAATTTTTTCATCACTTCTTGTTGAATAAACCCCTGGCAAAATATATGTATTTGAATTATCCAAAAATTCAACATTTTCACCTAAATTCTTTTTAAATTCAGCCTGCTTAAAATATTCAAAAGGGTTTGATAAAATAATTTCATAATTTTTTAAAAGCTTATTTATTTCTTCTATTTTTTCATTGGCATTTTCTAAAATATTCATATGGTCTGCCCCCAAAGGCAAAAGAAGAATATTTCCTGATTTTTCATTTATTTTATCAAGCTCTTTTTCTAAAATTTCGGCTTTTTTTGTTATATTCAAATCAGAATGCAAAATGTCTTGGTAATAGCCTCGAACAAGCCTTGTTATATTTATATTGTTTGCAATAAAATCTGCTTCAATATCCGGTGCACCACGCCAAATAATTGCATTTTTAATATTAAAATAATTCAAAATTTTGAAAATTGAATTTGAATGCCCAAAGGTATCTGACAGATATCCGATAAATTCATTTTCATTAAATTCTTTTGAAATTTTAAGCCCCAATTCAAGGTTTTTTAAAATAGAAGCTCCTGAAATTAAGAAACTATCCGCAGAAACAAAAAACGGCCCTATAAAAAGCTTTTTTTCTTTTATTAATTTTTTAATTAAATTCTTTTTATTTGGGTTAAATTTAAGATAATTTAAAAGAGCATAAATTTGCCCGTCAAAATAAAATGAAGGTGCATTTTCTTTTTTTAATTCCAAAAGCACATTATCAAAAATTTCATTTAACCTTACATTAAATGAACTAACCGTTTTGTACCATTCGGCGTCCCAATGGCTGAATAAATAAGCAATTACAGGTTTTTTGTTTCTTTTCAAGATTAAACCCCTTAAATAATCTTTTTAGCTTATTTTACCATATTTAACCCCCCTAATCCATTTTTTGGGGGAATTTTTAAATCAAATATTAAAGTATACTTTACTTGTTAAAAAGGAATTTCCCCACATAAGAAGAGATTAGATGGTTATGACTAAACACAATTTGAAAAGTATCGAAAATGAAATTGAAAATTGCAAAAAGCAACTGAAAAATTTGGAACCCTTGATTTATAAAAATGCAGGGGTTGCAGAAAGCTACAACAGGCTTCTTGTAAAAAAAGCAATTCTTGTAGATGAATACAAAAAAATGCTTTTTAAAAAGCCCAAAATTTCAAAATTGCTGAATGTTTTCAAATTCAAAAAAGAGGAAAAACTTATTTGCGATTACTTTCCAAATGCTTAAACCCAAAAAATTTAAAAGCCCTTTGAAATTCAAAGGGCTTTTTGGTCTTTATTTTTGAAAGAGAAATTATTAATAATTTTGTTCTTTAACAAAAAAGTAAGCTCCCGGGTGTTTGCAAACAGGGCACAAGCCAACCGCTTTTTTGCCTTTATGGGTGAAGCCGCAATTAGCACATTCCCAAACAACTTCTTCATCTTTTTCAAAAACTTTATTTTGTTCAATGTTTTCTAAAAGTTTCCTATATCTTTCTTCATGGCTTTTTTCAATTTCCCCTACTTTTTCAAATAATCTTGCAATTTCATCAAAGCCTTCTTCTTTGGCTTCTTTTGCAAATTTTGCATACATATCCGTCCATTCATAGTTTTCACCGTTTGCAGCATCAGCTAAATTTTCTTTTGTATCTTTAATTTCGCCCCCTGCAAGCAGTTTAAACCAAATTTTAGCGTGTTCTTTTTCATTGTTTGCAGTGTCTTCAAAGAATTTTGCAATTTGAACGAAGCCATCCTTTTTGGCTTTTGAAGCATAGTATGTATATTTGTTTCTTGCTTGTGATTCGCCACTAAAAGCTTCCATTAAGTTTTTTTCGGTTTTTGAACCTTTTAATTCCATAACATTTTCTCCTTAATTTTTATTGGAACATTTTGGGCAAATGCCCCTTACTTGAATATTTACATCAACAACTTCGCCCAAACCTTTTTTTTGAACTTCATTTTTAACATCTTGAGCAGTAATTAAAAAGATGTCATAAATTTCATTGCATTTTGTGCACAAAAAATGCGAATGCGGCGTATAATCCGCATCAAACCTTGCTTTTGGAAGAAGGCTATCTACTCTAAACACCATATTAAGGTTTTCTAAAGATGTTAAAGTTCTATATACGGTATCAAGGGCAACATTTGGCACTTTGCTTTTTATTGCGTTATAAAGCGTTTCTGCGTCAGGGTGCGCTTTTGATTCAAATATGGCCTTATAAATTTCAAGCCTTTGTTTTGTCACTCTCAAATTTGCCTTTTTGCAGCGTTTTTTTAATTCGTCTATTTTTTCATTTAGTTCGCTGTTTAGCATTTAACTTCCTTAATAAGAATTATTCTTATTAAAATTATACACAAAAAAATTCCTCTTCGCAATACCTTTTTTAAAAAAAACTAATGAACAACCTTTTTGGCACATTCTTTAAGGTATTCATACAAACAATTTGCAAGTTGATCGGGGCAACTTGTTTGTTTGTTGCCACACCTTATACCCTTTAATTTTTTAATAACGTCATTAACATCCATTCCTTTGCACAATGTTGAAATACCTTGAAGGTTGCCGTTGCAGCCGCCAACAAAATGCAAATCTTTTATTATGTTATTTTCAATTTTTACTTCAATTAGGCTTGAACAAACGCCCTTTGTTTCATATTTAACAATATCCATTT